>NZ_WPDC01000007.1:0-80979 GCF_035615595.1 Vibrio sp. R-1
TGCTTTCTGGATAAAAGTGCCGTTATCTTGGTTATTCAATTCTTCTAACTCTCTTATTCTGCTTCTTGAGCCTTTAGAACAATGGTTTATCCTTTGTTTTTTGTATGACTCGCACCTCTCCATGCTGGCTGTTATGATGGCAAAAAAGGAGAAAATCAGTTATGCCTCATTTACGTTTTCGCGCAGTAGAAGCGCATATCGTTGAATCGCTAGTCCCCACCTTACTCAATGAGCTTTCCTCTCTACTCAGTACTTCTCGAAATGCTTTTACTTTTGAATTGATTAATACCCAGTATTTCGCCGAAGGAGAGGTTTATCCCATGGTGGAAGTGTTGTGGTTTGGAAGAGAACAGCAAACTCAGGATCAGGTTGCACAGGTGATTACTGATCAGATGCGTCAGTTGCTCGGTGCTGATTCTCATGTTGCTGTAGTGTTTATACCTTTGCAACGCACCGCTTATTATCTTGATGGACAACACTTCTGAGGAGACCGCATGAATCCTGTTATTGATACCATACTTAGCCATCGTTCTATTCGTGCTTTTACCCAAGAGCCTATTTCAGCAACGCAACTTGAGACGATCATTGCTTCTGGTATTGCAGCTTCGTCATCCAGCTTACTGCAAGTGATCTCGGTGATTCGAGTGACCGATGGCAGTATGCGTGAGCAATTAGCAAAGCTTGCTGGCAATCAAGCTTATGTGGTGAGTGCGGCTGAGTTCTTAGTGTTTTGCATTGATTATCAGCGGCACTATGCATTGAACCCGAATGTAAAACCTGAATTCATGGAGCTCACTCTAATCGGTGCTGTGGATGCGGGGATTATGGCGCAAAACTGTTTGTTAGCGGCAGAGTCGATGGGGTTAGGTGGTGTCTATATTGGTGGTTTACGTAATTCACCGAATGAAGTCGATGCTTTGCTTAACTTGCCGCCTTATACCGCGGTATTGTTTGGTATGTGTTTAGGGCACCCAGCTCAGGAGCCAGAGTTAAAACCGCGCTTGGCTCCGAAGGTGATCTTGCATGAAAACCACTACCAGCCTTTGAATAAAGAGGATGTCGCAGAATATGACCGTACCATGGTTGAGTATTACCAAAAACGTTCCGGTAATCCTAAACAGCAGGGATGGTCTGAACAAATTACCGCTAAGCTTTCTGAAGAGTCTCGGCCATTTATGCTCAGCTATTTGCAGCGTAAAGGATTAGCTCTGAAGTAATAAAGAATCCCAGCACTTGGCTGGGATTTTCGATTTACGCGAGCCCCTGAATTACCACGAACTTTTCGAGTAGTTGCTCTTCGGTTTCGCGATGGGCAGGATCGGTGATGATGCAGTTGCTGATGGGACAAACCGACTGACACGTCGGTTTGTCATAATGCCCTTTACATTCAGTGCATAAATCGGGATTGATCTCATAGATCTTATCACCCATTGAAATCGCACTGTTTGGGCACTCTGGCTCACACATATCACAGTTGGTGCATTTGGCGGTAATCAGTAGCGCCATAATTACTTGCCTGTTGGATTACGGGTATCCTGCCCTTGTACTAGGTTACGCATCAGTAGTGCGTAGCTGAGATCCAATTCTTCCGGAACTGGAATGTAAACAAAGTGACCGTTGCCTTTGGCATCATCTGTTGCTTCACCTTTGCGGTTTTCCATCGCTTCTAAAGTGAAGATGACATTGCCTTTTGGCGTCATCAGCTCAAGGCTATCGCCAAGTATAAATTTGTTTTTTACTTCCACTTCGGCCATTGCGCCGCGGCGTTTACCGGTAAATTCACCCACAAACTGTTGAGTGTCGGAAACCGAGTAGCCGTAGTCGTAGTTTTGGTAAGCATCGTGCGTATGGCGACGTAAGAAACCTTCGGTATAGCCACGGTGCGCCAAGCTTTCTAGGGTAGTCATCAGGCTATCATCGAATGGCTTGCCCGCTACCGCATCATCAATCGCTTTACGGTACACTTGCGCGGTACGTGCGCAGTAGTAGAAAGATTTGGTACGGCCTTCGATTTTCAGTGAGTGCACACCCATTTGAGTTAGGCGCTCAACATGCTGTACTGCACGCAGATCTTTGGAGTTCATGATGTAGGTGCCGTGCTCATCTTCAAAGGCGGCCATTTTCTCATCAGGACGATGGCTCTCAGAAAGCAGTACGACATCATCAATCGGTTTGCCGGCCCCAATGGTGGTGTCTGGACGTTCATTTTGAACTTCGATGGCTTGCGCAGCATTAGGGTCAAACTGTTCAACGATCTGACCTGCTTCATCTTCTTTTGCTGCTTCAACTTTGTATTCCCAACGGCATGCGTTAGTGCAAGTACCTTGGTTTGGATCGCGCTTGTTGATGTAACCAGACAGCAAGCAACGACCGGAATAAGCCATACATAGAGCGCCATGCACGAACACTTCAATTTCGGTATTCGGGCATTTTTCGCGGATCTCTTCGATTTCTTCTAAAGAGAGCTCACGAGAAACAATCACACGCTCAACGCCTTGTGAAGCCCAGAATTTCACGGTTGCCCAGTTCACCGCATTCGCTTGTACCGACAGGTGGATCGGCATGTGCGGGAATTCTTCACGAACCATCATGATAAGGCCAGGGTCAGACATGATGAGCGCATCTGGCCCCATATCAATCACCGGCTTAAGGTCACGGATGAAAGTTTTCAGCTTAGAGTTGTGTGGCTGAATGTTACACACCACATAGAATTTTTTACCCAGTGCATGGGCTTCATTAATGCCGATTTGTAGGTTTTCGTGGTTGAACTCATTGTTACGCACGCGCAGGCTGTAACGAGGTTGGCCGGCATATACCGCATCTGCCCCGTAGGCAAAAGCGTAGCGCATATTCTTCAGGCTACCAGCAGGTGAAAGGAGTTCTGGAACAAAGGTTTTTGGCGTTGTCATTGCTTGCTTCTCTTACAATCTGATCTCAAGTCAGGCCAATACCACCTGATGGTATTGGAAAGGGCGCAAATTTTACGTCAAAAACCCTACTCTGCATAGTGAAACTCTCACCACCTCATTTACGCCGAGGTGGTGATATTGAGTCCACGATTAGGCTTCAGGGTGAGGCAGGCCACCTAATGCATTGAATAGATCCGGCAGGAAAACCGACATTTCTCCGCACAGCAGGGAGAAATCGGCATCCAGACGGGCTGCGCGATCTTCACGTGGGATATCATCATTCTGCTCTTTAAGTTCATCGCTGTACGCTAGGCGCTTGATGCTGCAATCTTCCGCAAGGACAAAACGAATTCGGTCTTGCCAGTTGATCGCCAGCTTGGTGACCACTTTATTGGCTTGAATGTGGCTCAGGATTTCATCGCTGCTCAGCTCTTGTTTTTTGCAGCGAATGGTGGCGCCATCATCGAGTAACGATTTGAGCTCCGCTTCTTCCATCAGGCTAAAGCCTTGGGGCAGATTGCCATCTTTCACCCATTGCGTCAGCGTCGTTTCGACCGCTATTTCAGGAATAGCAGGCACCACTGGCAAGCTGCCCATGGTTTTACGCAGTAGCGCGAGCACATCTTCGGCTTTTTTGTAGCTGCCTGCATCGACTAGAATTAATCCTTCGGTTGGCATGATCAACACAAACGTGAGTTGGCTTTTGCTGAAGGCGCGTGGCAGTAAATCGATGACGATGTCTTCTTTCAGCGCGTCTTTTTCTTTTTTCTTCAGTGGGCGGCCTTCTTCGGCTTCCATCGCTTCGACTTTGGCATTGAGCGAATCTTTGATCACCGAAGCGGGGAGCATTTTTTCTTCACGTTTCGCACAGACTAAAATGCGGTTTTCACTGACGTGGGTCATCATGTCGCCGTGTTTACCCAGTGCGGAAACCCAGCCAAACTTCTGTTTATCTTGACTGCCGCAAGGCGTAAAACGAAATTCGGCCAGCTGTTTTTCCAGCTGATCGGCATTGAAGTTAACCTCGCGATTAACGCGATACACCATACAGTTTTTAAACCACATTGTTGTTTTCCCTTGGTTAGAAAGCCAGACATGATAGGGGAAGATGCTGAGAAAGTCTTACCCCGAATGCAAAAAAGAGGCACATCTTCCAGTTGTTACTTTGCTTTGCTTAAGAGGTTTGAATATATGAATTTCGCCTGAACCTTATATGAAAATTTGTTTGCAAAGGTCACAAAAGTGTCATAAACATTTCCCATAATGCATGGCGTTGGTGAAAAACAAAGGTTAATCAATTATGTCTAGAAGGATTCTGGTTGTTGAAGACGAAGCACCGATTCGTGAAATGTTGTGTTTCGTGCTTGAACAAAAGGGCTATCAGGCGGTTGAGGCTGAAGATTATGATTCGGCGATGAGTAAGCTGGCTGAGCCTTTTCCTGATCTCGTCCTGCTTGACTGGATGTTGCCTGGTGGTAGTGGCATCAACCTCATCAAGCATATGAAGCGCGAAGAGATGACGCGCAACATTCCTGTGGTGATGCTCACCGCCCGTGGTGAAGAAGAAGATAAAGTTCGCGGCTTAGAAGTGGGCGCGGATGATTACATTACCAAACCGTTTTCACCTAAAGAGTTGGTTGCCCGTTTAAAAGCGGTGATCCGCCGTGTCACTCCGACGGCGTTGGAGGATGTGATTGATGTTCAAGGTTTGAAGTTAGATCCGGTCTCACACCGTGTGACCGCTAACGATCAGCCGTTGGATATGGGACCGACTGAGTTCAAGATGTTACACTTCTTCATGACACACCAAGAGCGTGTGTATAGCCGCGAGCAGCTACTCAATAATGTTTGGGGCACCAACGTGTATGTGGAAGATCGCACGGTAGACGTCCACATTCGTCGTCTACGTAAAGCCTTAGAAGACGCTGGACATGATAAGCTGATCCAGACGGTGCGCGGCGCGGGGTATCGTTTTTCAACCAAAGCCTAAGAGGGTGTAGAACAAATCAGTATGGTTGAACGTTTAACATGGAAAAAGCTGGCTTGGGAGCTGGCTTTTTTTTACTTGCCATGGATTGTGGTGGGATGGATTTTCGGAAGTATGCCGTGGCTGCTGTTGGCAGCGACGGCTTTGCAGCTTTTCTGGCATTTGAATCATCAAATTCGCCTTTCAGCTTGGTTGTGGGATGAAAAACGTCTCACCCCACCTTCTGGAACGGGAAATTGGGAGTCGCTGTTCAATGGCATTTATCGCTTGCAGCAGCGCCATCGTAAAAAACGCAAAGAACTGACCAATCTTATTCGCCGTTTCCGTAATGGTGCGGAATCGCTCCCAGATGCGGTGGTGGTGTTTCGCAGCGAAGGCAATATCGTCTGGTGTAACCGCCTTGCGCAGCATTTGCTGGGTTTTCGTTGGCCTGACGATGCTGGGCAGCCTATCTCGAACCTGCTGCGTACGCCGGACTTTATCAAATACCTCAAAAAAGATGATTTTACTGATCCGCTCGAAATGCGTTCGCCGCTCAATAGCGATCGCATGCTGGAACTGCGGATAGTGCCGTACACCGAAGGTGAACACCTGATGGTGGTGCGTGATGTCACTCAGCTTAAACAGCTTGAAGGCATGCGCCGTAATTTCTTTGCTAACGTTTCCCATGAACTGCGTACACCGATGACGGTGCTGCAAGGCTATCTGGAAATGACAGAAGATCCGGATGTGCTCGCGGGCCCGATGTGGAGTAAAGCCCATGGTGTGATGACCGAGCAGCTCAACCGGATGAATAGCTTGGTGAACCAACTGCTGACGCTCTCGAAAATAGAAGCATCACCGATGGTCGAACTCGATCAAGTGGTCGATGTGCCAGCCATGTTGGAAGTGTTAGAAAAAGAAGCAGTGAGCCTCAGTGGTGAGGCGCAGCATAAGCTGCATTTTGAGGTGGATAAGAGCCTTAAGGTGCTGGCGGATGAAGATCAGCTGCGCAGCGCGATTTCGAATCTGGTGTATAACGCGGTTAAATATACCCCGCCGGGCGCGCAAATTGATGTGCGTTGGTATCGCACTGGCAAAGGCGCTTGCCTCGAAGTGGAAGATAAAGGAGAGGGGATCGAGCCGCAACATTTACACCGTTTAACGGAGCGTTTCTATCGCGTCGATAAAGCCCGCTCTCGTGATACGGGCGGTAGTGGTTTGGGACTCGCGATCGTGAAACACGCGCTTGCACACCATGACACGCATTTGGATATCTACAGTAAAGTCGGTGTCGGCAGTAAGTTTTCGTTTGTTTTACCTAAGCGGTTGGTGGCGAAAGGATGAGCCGCATGCTAAGTCGCGTTGGTTGGTTGAGTTCATTGGTTTTGGTTTCATCCACCGCTTGGGCGTTGGATGAAGCGCTGCCACACTATGAAAAAGTCAGCGGTATTTCGGGCAGCCTATTGTCCGTCGGTTCGGATACGCTGGCGGGCATGACTACGCTGTGGGTGGAGGAGTTTCAAGCCTATTACCCTGCAGTCAATGCGCAAGTGCAAGCCTCGGGTTCGGCAACTGCGCCGCCAGCATTATCAGAAAGCACGGCGCAGTTTGGCCCGATGAGCCGCCCAATGCGCAGCAGTGAAATTGCCGCGTTTGAAGCGATGCACGGCTACAAGCCAACGGCATTGCGTGTGGCGATTGATGCGGTCGGGATTTTTGTGCATCGAGATAATCCGATTAAAGGGCTGAATTTCCAGCAACTGGATGCGATTTTTTCCGCCACATTGCGCTGTGGTGCCACTCAGCCGATTGTCACTTGGTCTCAGCTTGGTCTGCCTTATGATTGGGCAAAGCGCAATATTCAACTGTTTGGTCGCAACTCGGTATCCGGTACCTATGGCTATTTTAAGCAAAACGCGCTGTGCCAAGGGGATTTCCAGAACCGAGTCAATGAGCAGCCGGGCTCGGCTTCGGTGGTGCAGTCGGTTGCCTCTTCAATCAATACGCTCGGTTATTCAGGGGTGGGTTATCGTGTTTCTGGGGTGAAGCTGCTGCCGATTGCGCGTGAAGGGAATGACTATGTTGAGCCAACTCAAGCCAATATTCTGTCGGGAGCCTACCCGTTATCGCGCTATTTGTATGTGTATGTGAATAAAAATCCTAACCGAGATTTGTCGCCGATTGAGCGCGAATTTATTCGCTTTATGTTTTCACGGCAGGGACAGGCCTTGGTTGCGAAAGATGGCTATTTGCCCATCACTGCGCTGGTGGCAGAGCAAGAGTTAGCCAAAGTTGGCATTAAGCCGATCATCGACTGAGTGATGAAATGAAAAACGCCCAACTTGAGTTGGGCGTTTTTCATCGAATTGCAGTGAGTAGGCTGGCTTAAAACAGCAGTTGCCAGCCGACTTCACGCCAGTATTCTTGCTCTGTTTGTAAGTCAGCATGCAACAACTTATTGTTTTCCAGCCAATCTGGCTGTTCACACTCCAATCGCCACTCATCATCTTTGGCGGATAGGGTCAATGGTGGTAAAGGGTCGTCGTTGCGTTGCCCATTAACCACAATCGCCAGTCGTAGGACTCGAATTAAGCCAATAATGTGTTTTTTCTTAAACAGACTAAAGTCATCCAGCTCATTCAATTTCAGCGATTTACGTTGGAAACGTGCCAAATTGGAGAGCACGAGTTGTTGTTCGCTGTTGAAACCTGCCATGTTGTTATGACGCAAAATATACGCGGAGTGACGATGAAAACCTTGTAAGTTAATGCTCAGCCCCACTTCATGTAGCAGAGCGCCCCATTCGAGCAGGTCACACAGCTCACTACCTTCTGGTAATCCCAACTCATTGGCGACTTGCGCCAAGAATTCACGCGCGTGACCTTTGACTTTGGCGGCATGCTCTAAATCGACCAGATGTTTGGCGGCCAGATTTTCAGTGGTGCGCAAACGGATATCGGAATACTTGAAGCGATCTTCCATCTCATACAGCAGACCTTCGCGCAAAGCACCATCCGAAAAATGCATCTCTTTGATGTTTAAACCATGAAAGATCGCGGAAAGAATGGCAACGCCCGCCGCAAACACGGGTTTACGATCATCGGTTAAGCCGGGCAGTTGTAAATCATCAATGCTGTCCCATTCGCAGAGTTTTTCAATTAACTTGCTCAGGCGCTCAAAGGTGATGAGTCCATCTTCATGACCTTGCCCGATTAACACTTCATGAATCGCTTTGATGGTACCGGAAGAACCAAACGCCATTTGCCAACCTTTCTTACGGTATTTGCTGGCAATGGATTCTAATTTTTGCTCACTGGCGACAATCGCTTGGGCAAAGTTTTTACGTGATAGCTTGCCGTTGGCAAAGTAACGCTCGGTAAAGTTGACGCAGCCCATCTGCTTACTGTTGAGCAGTTCTGCTTCAAAGCCTTTGCCGATGATCATTTCCGTGCTGCCGCCGCCAATATCCACTACCAGCATAGAATCCGCTTGGGGTTGGGTATGGGCAACCCCCAGATAAATCAACCGGGCTTCTTCAGAGCCCGGAATGATTTCAATTGGAAAAGGCAACACGTCGAGAGCGCGTTGAATAAACAGATTGGCATTTCTGGCTTGGCGCAGAGTGTGGGTTGCAGCAATACGTACATTACGTGGCTCAAAGCCTTGCAATCGTTCCGCGAACATCGCCAAACACTCTAAGCCACGTTGGATCGACTCTTCATCGAGATTTTTTTGTTCATCCAAGCCCGCAGCAAGACGAACACGCTGCTTATGGCGGCTAATCAATTGGAGATCTTGATCGACCACCTTGGCGACCACCATATGAAAACTGTTCGAACCCAGATCAATAGCAGCGATTTCTCTTGCGTTACTGACTACTGTTGTCATTCGTTTCTTGTTGCCCTTTTGCTTTACGAGTCTGCTTCTCGACATTCTTAAGATAGTCGTAAATGGCAATCTGAGAGCGTACTTTTCTGCGATTACCGCGCTCTACGTACTGATTGCTCATCTCTTTGTCGATGCGACGCGCTTTGACCGTATCAATGAACTGAATATTAAGGATATCAATGATACGCTGTTTGAGTCGTTCGTCACGAATTGGAGCCATGACCTCAATTCGGTGATCTATATTGCGCTCCATCCAGTCTGCCGATGAGATAAAGACCTGTGGATTGCCATCATTATGTACCACTAACACGCGAGGGTGTTCGAGGAAGCGGTCAATAATACTGATGATCTCAATATTGTCACTGACGCCTTCCACTCCGGGGACTAAAGAGCACATACCGCGGATGATCATGCGGATTTTGACTCCAGCGGCACTTGCACCATACAGCTTATTGATCAATCCCTTATCAACGAGATTGTTCACTTTAAGGGTGATGGCGGCTTTTTTACCCGCCTTGGCGTTGGCGATTTCACTATCCAGTAAACGATAAATTTGGGTACGTGAGTTACGCGGCGATACGATCAGGTGGTTAAACTTGACGGGGCGGAATGGATTTTCGATGTAACCAAATACGGCACGGACTTCAGCGGCGAGCTCTTGGTTGGCGGTGAGCAAGGCAAAGTCGGTGTAAATGCGCGCCGTACGTTCGTGGAAGTTGCCGGTACCAATGTGCGCGTAACGAACGAATTCATCCCCTTCTTTACGGGTAATAAGCAGGAGCTTGGCGTGAATCTTCATTCCCGGCACACCGAAAATAACGTGTACGCCCGCATCGGTCAGAATGCGTGACCACTCGATATTGGCCTCTTCATCAAAACGAGCTTGCAGCTCAACCACCACCACCACACGTTTGCCGTTGTGCACCGCATCGACCAGCGAGTTCATCAATTTGGAGTCTTTGGCTACGCGGTAAATGTTGATTTTGATGCTGACGACTTTCGGGTCAAAAGAGGCTTGGCGCACAAGTTCCGTGATGTGCTCAAAGCTGTGATAAGGGTAGTGCAGTAAAATATCTTGCGCGCGAATCGCATCAAAAGCATTGGCATAGCCTTCAAAGTCAGCACAAGTCATCGGAGGCAAGGGTTTGTTTTCTAAATAATCTCGGCCGACATTGGGGAAAGAAATAAAGTCTTTAAAATTGTGGTAACGTCCACCGGGGATCAAGCTGTCGTAGTGGGAAATTTTCAGCTTGTAGCATAAGAATTTGAGCATGGCTTCGGGCATTTCACGCTCATACACAAAGCGTACCGGAAGGGCGGTTAAGCGCTGGCTTAAGCCTTCTGACATCTGCTCGAGCAAGCTGTATTCGACTTCGTGGCGCAAATCGTACTCGGCATCGCGGGTCATTTTCATCGCGTAACCGTTGAGTGCATCGTAGTCGTAAAAACCGCGGAAAATCTCATCCAGACAGAGACGAATAATGTTATCGAGCAGAATAATGGTTTTGCGCTGTTTGCCTTTTTGCTCAGGTAGCATCACAAAGCGTGGCAGTTGGTCGGTTGGAATCTCGATCAGCGCGTATTTAAATTCATCGCCACTGCGCATTTCGACCGCAATGTAAGCGTATTCGTCTTTTAAAAACTGCATTACATCAATGTCATCACGCAGCATGATAGGGGTCACATGCGGCAGCACTTCTTTGTGGAAATACTTTTTCACCCACTTGAGTTGGATTTCATCGAGTTGCGTTTCGTTGACTAAGAAAATGCGCCGTCTGGCCATTTCTAAAATCAATTCGTTGTAGAGGTTATCGAAGTCTTGGTTGAGTTTGAGGGCTTTGCTTTGCATGCGTGAGAGGAGGTGTTTGGAGATATCATTACCCCCCCGTTCTCGATTGATCAAGATTTGTCGTTTTACGTCAGCAAATCTCACCTTATAAAACTCATCGAGATTATTGGAAAATATTCCCAGAAAACGAATCCGCTCAATCAGCGGTACGGTTTTATCCGCCGCTTCTTGTAGTACGCGCTCGTTAAATGAGAGCCAACTGAGTTCCTTGTCGATGCACAGCTTATCCGCACTCATACTTTACCTTATGCCGTTTTGAGTTGACGTTTTCATCATTAAAGAGCTGCAAACTAAGTGATTTTTGTGACACTTTTATTGCAGTGCCTTTAGTGTCATAGAGTTGTTTTGATTTCAGTAATTTATTGTGAGCTGTAATATAATTGTCACCCAACCGCAATATTATGACACTCCCCAAAACTATAGGTAATCCCAAGCATGGTCAGACAGCCATTTTCATTGAAAGAACGTGATCGCGCGCGGTTAGTGAAAGACCGTGTGGTGCGTTTTGCAGTGACTTGTGGTGGCGTCAGTGTGTTGGGGGCTTTGGTACTGATTTTTATCTATTTAGCCATGGTTGTGGTGCCACTGTTTGGCGATGCGAAATGGCGTGGCGATACTGTGGTTAAGCCGATCTCGATACCAACTCCGCTGTTTATGGCAGTTGGTGCTTACGGTGAAAATGCGTTTTTGATGTCAAATGATGGCGTTGGGCAGTTTTGGTCATTACGTTCCGCCAGCGATCAACCTATCCAGACCCAATCGTTAGGCTTTACGCCTGTATTGTGGGCACAAACACCCGCTGCTCAAGGTTGGTTTGCCTTGGTAGGTCAGGATAACCAAGTGGCCGTTGTGCATCCGCAGCTCTCCCATTCAATGACAGCGCAGGGGCGTGAATTCACCCCGAGCTTGGAACGTTTAGCCTTGCCGGAAGCGTTCCGCTTAAGTGAGCTGACTCTGCAACAATTCGCTTTTGCCTTAACTGCGGAAGCGCTTATTTTTGCCACGTACGATAACGCGCAGCAGATCCAGATTTTGCGTTTGGATCGCGCGACGCAACAAGAGAGTAGCCGTCTGAGTTTGAGTGTGCCGTTCAGCGATCTCAGCCAGTTATTGCTGACCCCAGATGGTAAGACCCTGTATTTGCGCACCCGATCTGAGCTTGTCGTCGCATTACTGGATAAGCAGGGTTATCAGATCCGCGAAATCGTCGATCTCAGTGAAGGCGATAGCCGTCATCAAGTCACGCAACTCTATTTGTTATCAGGGGCGTTCTCTTTACTGGCGGTGCACGAAGATGGTCTGGTGTCACAATGGTTTGATGTGCTGCGCGATGGTCAGCGTCATTTAACCCATATCCGCAATTTTAAGCTCGCCTCAGAAGTGCAGTTTTTGTTGCCCGACACCAACACGAAAGGTTTCTACAGCTTCTATCGCAATGGCACTTTGCAAAGCCATTACACCACGAGTGAAAAGTTGGTGCTGTTTGAGCGTGCTTATCAACAAGCGCCACAGTTGGTTGCGATGTCAGAGAATCAAGCGTATTTGGCGAGTTATGACCAAGGGAAAATTCGGTTAGCGCAGGTGGAAAACCGAAACCCTGAAGTCTCCTTTTCTGCGTTATGGCAAAAAGTGTGGTACGAAAGTTACCCAGAGCCAGAGTTTGTTTGGCAATCCACTGCAGCAACGGACGATTTTGAGGCTAAGTTTAGTTTAGTGCCGATTGCTTTTGGCACCTTAAAAGCCGCTGCCTTTGCCATGTTGTTTGCGATGCCGATTGCGGTCTTAGGGGCGATTTATACCGCCTATTTTATGACGCCTTCGATGCGGCGCGTGGTGAAACCGACCATTGAATTGATGGAAGCCCTACCCACGGTGATTATCGGTTTTCTTGCGGGGCTATGGTTTGCACCGTTTGTGGAGAGCCATTTGCCCGCAGTATTGGCGCTGATGATTTTGTTACCGCCTTCAACCATAGTGCTCGGGTTCATTTGGTCGCGCTTACCCAAAGCTTGGCTGCGCCGTATCCCCAGTGGTTGGCATGCGCTGATTTTAATCCCTGTGTTGATTGGTATATCAGCCCTGATTCTGTCTTACAGTGGTGAGCTGGAAAACGCTCTATTTGCGGGTGATCTGCGCGTGTATTTAGCGCAGCACGGTATCGGTTACGATCAGCGCAATGCGCTTGTTGTTGGTTTTGCGATGGGGTTTGCGGTGATCCCAACCATTTTTACCATTGCGGAAGATGCGATTTTCTCAGTGCCGAAACATCTGTCAGATGGCTCTTTGGCGCTGGGGGCGACACCATGGCAGACCTTGATTTATGTGGTGCTGCTTACGGCAAGCCCTGGGATATTTTCGGCGATCATGATGGGGCTCGGGCGTGCCGTTGGTGAGACCATGATACTGCTGATGGCCACGGGCAATACCCCGTTGTTGGATTGGAATATTTTTGAAGGCATGCGAACCTTATCGGCGACGATTGCCGTTGAACTGCCGGAATCGGAAGTGCAAAGCGCCCATTTTCGTATCCTATTTTTGGCCGCGCTGCTGCTGCTGACTTTTACGTTTGCGGTGAATTCCCTAGCGGAATGGGTACGTCAACGGCTACGAGAAAAATACCGTTCTTTATGATGGAGCAATATGTTGAATTGGTTTAAATCCGGTGCTCCGTGGATCTGGCTGACAGGAGGAGCCGTCAGCGTCAGCTTGATTGCTGTACTTGGCCTATTACTGGTGATTGGTTGGCGTGGCTTAACCTATTTCTGGCCAGCGCCTTTGCTACAATGGCAAACCCCCGATGGAAAAACCGTGGTGGGTCAGCTATACGCTCGTGAAAGTGTACCGGTTAGCCATTTAAAAGAGATGAATTTACCGCTACCAGAAAAAGTTGAAGCGGCAGGGTTGGCGACACGGCTCAATATCAAAGTCGCTAATCGAGATCTATATGGGTCTGATTTTATTGCTTTACTTGAGTTTGAAACTGAATTTAAAGGCGCGCCACAAGGTTGGGCGGTGATTGAGCGCAGCCGAGGCGGGCAACTGTTTGGTAAACCGCTTCGCTTCGATTCTACGACTGGCGAGCTGGATCTGCCGCTAGAGCGCCATCTGCGTCAAGCATTGTTAGAGGCAGAAATCATTCGCGATCAAGTGGATACGATGGTTGAACAGCAAGTGCGGGTGATCAGTAGCCAGTTAGAAAAATTACGCTTGGAAAAACGCCGTAAGCAATTGAATAACGAGCTCAGTGATGAGTTTTTACAACACTACGTGTTAAGCAAAAGCCGTTTAGAGAAAGAGCTCGCACTGGTTCAAACTGAGTTAGATGCGCTCCGAGCACCGTTAGAAAAGCAATTTTTATATCTTGTTGATATGCAAGGAGAGACCGTCTCCGTCCCGCTGAGTGAAATCTTGGATTTCTGGTATCCCAATGATATGAATTTTGCCCAAAAACTCGCGGAGTGGGGCAAGCAAGCGTGGCGCTTTTTATCGGAATCACCACGGGAGTCAAACTCGGAAGGGGGCGTGTTTCCGGCCATTTTTGGAACGGTGTTTCTGGTGATCATCATGTCGATCATTGTCATGCCTTTAGGCGTGATTGCGGCTATCTATCTGCATGAATACGCGCAAGAGGGCGCATTTACTCGGATGATTCGAGTCGCGGTGATCAACTTAGCGGGGGTACCTTCCATCGTATATGGGGTGTTTGGCCTCGGCTTTTTTGTTTACACCATAGGCGCTTCGGTTGATAACCTTTTTTATGCTGAGCGTTTGCCCACTCCGACCTTCGGGACACCTGGGCTGCTGTGGTCTGCTCTGACTTTGGCCGTGTTGACGCTGCCTGTGGTGATTGTGGCGACGGAAGAAGGGCTTTCGCGCATCCCGATTTCGGTGCGCCATGGATCATTAGCACTAGGTGCTACCCAGTTTGAAACCATTTGGCGCATTGTGCTACCGATGGCAAGCCCTGCGATCATCACCGGATTGATTTTGGCGATCGCCCGCGCAGCCGGTGAAGTGGCTCCGCTGATGCTGGTCGGTGCGGTGAAATTGGCTTCCAGTTTGCCTGTGGATGGGGAATTTCCCTTCATCCATCTTGAACGCAAATTTATGCATTTAGGTTTTCACATTTACGATATCGGTTTTCAAACCAACAATATTGAAGCAGCACGACCACTGGTGTACGCCACTTCATTTTTATTGGTCACTGTGATTGTGGCGCTCAACTTAACTGCGATCAGTATTCGTAATAACTTACGCGAAAAATACCGAACTTTGGGGCAAGACTAGTTATGTACTCCGCCAATCCTACTTTGGGCTACTATGTACCGCCGCTGGACGTGAATAATCTTACCGATCAGCAGACGGCGATTTCGATTGAGCACTTAAGCCTGTATTACCAGCAAAGTCGCGCCTTGAGTGATATTTCCATGCGTATCCCCAAAGGTCAGGTTACGGCGTTTATCGGCCCCTCCGGCTGTGGTAAATCGACGCTTTTGCGCTGCATTAACCGGATGAACGATCTGGTGGAAGGAACACGTGTTGAAGGTGAGGTGAAATTGCATGGCAAAAACATCTATCATCCGGATGTGGATGTGCCAACGCTGCGCCGCCGAGTCGGGATGGTGTTTCAGCGCCCGAATCCCTTTCCTAAATCGATTTATGAAAACGTGGTGTATGGACTGCGTTTGCAGGGGATTAAAAATAGCCGTGCGTTAGATGATGCGGCGGAGCAATCTCTGCGTGCGGCGGCGTTGTGGGATGAAGTCAAACATCGTTTGCACGAAAATGCGTTTGGTTTATCGGGCGGGCAGCAACAACGTTTGGTGATTGCCCGTGCGATTGCGATTGAACCTGAAGTCTTGCTTCTTGATGAGCCAACCTCAGCGCTTGATCCTATTTCGACCTTGACCATTGAAGAGCTGATCCACGATCTTAAAACCAAATATACCGTGGTTATCGTCACTCACAACATGCAGCAAGCGGCGCGCGTGAGCGATCACACCGCCTTTATCCATATGGGAAAGTTGATCGAGTACGCAGATACTGACTCTATTTTCACGTCACCATTGAAAAAGCAAACCGAAGACTACATTACGGGGCGATACGGTTAAGCCCTTTTTCAGCCAGTTTAGTAAGGATATGCCATGCAGTTCGGTCGACATATTTCAGGTCAGTTTAATGTGGAATTGGAGTCCATTCGTAGCCAAGTATTAACGATGGGCGGCTTAGTCGAGCAGCAGTTGACCTTAGCCATGCAGGCCTTGCATGAAGATGATGAAAAACTGGCGCGTCGTGTGATTGCCGACGATCACAAAGTCAATGCGATGGAAGTCTCGATTGATGAGGCGTGTACGCGAATCATTGCCAAGCGTCAGCCGACCGCTAAAGATTTGCGCCTTATTATGGCGATCATCAAAACCATTACCGATCTGGAACGGATTGGCGATTCTGCGACTAAGATGGCTTATATCGCCATCGAACGTCCACCGGCCAAACAGCACCAATTCCAAGTTTCACTTGAACCTTTGTGTCGCCAAGCGATTGCCATGTTGCATCAAGTGCTTGATGCGTTTGCTCGGATGGATGTAGAAGCCGCAGCGGAAATCTATAAACAAGATGATAGGTTGGATAAAGAGTACGAAGCGGTCGTACGTCAGTTGATGACCTACATGATGGAAGATCCGAAAAACATTCCACATATTCTGCAAGTCATTTGGTCGGCGCGTGCGATTGAGCGAGTTGGCGATCGCTGTCAAAACATCTGCGAATACATCATCTACTTTGTGAAAGGTAAGGATGTGCGCCATCTTGGCGATCAAGGGATCGACGATGTGCTAAAAAAGCCGAGTTTGTAAGCGGCGCTGTCCGTCAACTTGCCGTTGAGCAGCAAATTGACGGAGTTTGTAGGTAGAGGATTAGTAGCGCTGTGGAACAAAGGTTTGGTCTTCGATGGGGGGCCGTACGTAACCTTGCTTATTGATTTCCGGCAGAGAGATCGGTGCATGCTCAATCTCTTGATACTCAACACTACTGAGTAGGTGGCTGATGCAGTTGAGGCGAGCGCGCTTTTTGTCATCCGAAGGCACCACCCACCACGGGCAGTGTTTGGTATCGGTGTAAGCAAACATCTCATCTTTAGCTCTCGAATAGGCTGCCCAGCGCTGACGAGACTCGAGATCCATTGGACTGAATTTCCAGCGTTTGAGTGGCGTATTAATCCGCTCGATAAAGCGCCGCTCTTGCTCTTCATCGGATACTGAAAACCAGTATTTGAGTAAGATGATCCCAGAACGTTGCAGCATGCGTTCAAATTCAGGGCAAGAGCGCAGAAATTCTTGATACTCTTCATCGCTGCAAAAGCCCATCACCTTTTCGACTCCCGCGCGGTTGTACCAACTGCGGTCAAACAAGACAATTTCACCACCGGCCGGAAGATGGGCGACGTAGCGCTGAAAATACCATTGGGTTTTCTCTTTTTCGGTGGGGGCGGGGAGGGCGGCCACACGGCAGACCCGCGGATTGAGTTTCTCGGTGATGGTTTTGATCACTCCACCTTTTCCCGCGGCATCGCGTCCTTCAAAAATGACCACTAGCTTGAGCTTTTCTTGTTTCACCCACTCTTGCAGTTTGACTAGCTCAATTTGCAGCAGCTCTAATTCACGCTCGTAGACTTTCTTATCCAATTTCGCCATCGCATTCTCTCCTTTGCTAGGTTAAGCATAGCAGTGAGAGCGGCGAAGTTCCGTGGCGGATGATCGTATTTTCCCCTTCCTACTTGAAGCTGCAGCGGTGTTGGCTACGTTCGTTCACCCCAATCACATCGTTTATCTATGCTCATGGGGATGAACTCACTTGCCGCCTACCTGCAACGCCAAGTCGTTTGGATATACATTATTAATGTAGGACAGAATTGAGTGCCGCCAGAGCGTGTACGGTTTGCTGTAACGCATCGCGGCTGGTCACCGGGATAATAAAATCATCACAGTCCGCCGCGCCCATTTTGCTCTCCGAGCGAATAAACAGCATCTCGCTCGGACGCGTGGTTTTTGCGGATAAATGCAGCTCATTGACCCCGGTGGCTAACGCAATTTCAGCCACATTCTGCGCATTAACCCCAGCGCCTGCCATGATTGAAATGCGCCCAGCACTCTGTTTGACCAGTTGTGCTAAACGTTCAATACCAAGATAAGCGTTGCGCGCCAAGCCTGAGGTCAAAATGCGTTCACAACCGAGCGCAATGATCTCTTCTAACGCGTGTTCAGGGTTTACACAGTGGTCAAATGCGCGGTGAAACGTCACACCTAACCCGAGGGAGTGAGCAAGTTCGATTAAAGGTTTGCTGCGTTTCACATCAATCGTGCCATCGGCATTGAGTAACCCTAGTACCACGCCTTGTAAGTTTGCTTGATGCGCCGTACGAATGTCCTGCGCCATGATGCTGAGTTCATCATCGTGATAGAAAAAATCCCCTTCTCTTGGTCTTATCATGGCGTAAACCGGAATCGGTGACACTCTACCTGCGCTGTACATCAACCCGGCGCTAGGGGTTAATCCACCTAGTGCAAGGGATGAACAAAGCTCAATACGGGTTGCGCCTCCCGCGATGGCGTTATGCAGGGATTCAATATTGTCGATACAGACTTCAACTTGATATTTCATCAGGTTAACTCCGGTTGGATAAAGGAAATGGCAGTATCATAGCAGCAGACATCGCGCAGAATGCGCAAGAATAGGGGTAAAGTTTAAGACCCGAATTACCCATTTATACCCTTCCTACTTGAAGCTGCAGGAGGGATATCCCATTCCTGCTGCTTAGCGGCCACTACATAGCAAGTCATCTCGTTTAAGTGTGGGACAGATTCGGTGAAATGAAGAATAGAAAAAGCCCAAAGCAGTGCTTTGGGCTTTTGATGACTTTACTTCTTAACTGATTGGCGTAGCGTTTTCGCTTTATTATTTCCAACCACCCGTGTTGAGCGCGGGGTTAAGAGTCTTATTTTAGGTCAGCTGAGTATTGAGACAGGAATGCTGCAACGCCTTTTGGAGATGCTTCCATACCTGCTTTGCCTGCTTCCCATTGTGCTGGGCACACTTCACCGTGAGTTTGGTGGAAGTTCAGTGCGTCAACCATACGTAGCATTTCGTCGATGTTACGACCCAGTGGCAGATCGTTCACTACTTGGTGACGAACCATGCCTTCTTCGTCGATCAGGAATGAACCACGGAAAGCCACGCCAGCTTCTGGGTGCTCAACATCGTAAGCTTTACAGATTTCGTGTTTAACGTCTGCAACCAGTGGGTATTTCACTTGACCGATACCGCCGTTTTCAACAGCAGTGTTACGCCATGCGTTGTGAGAGAACTGAGAGTCGATAGAAACACCAATCACTTCTACACCTTTAGCAAGGAAGTCTTCGTAACGGTTGTCGAATGCAATCAGTTCAGATGGGCAAACGAAAGTGAAGTCTAGTGGGTAGAAGAAAACAACCGCTTTCTTACCTTTTGTAAATTCTGCGAAGTTGAAGTTATCAACGATTTCACCGTTACCAAGAACAGCAGCTGCAGTAAAATCAGGGGCTTTGCGACCAACTAGTACCATTTTTTTGCTCCTAAGCAATTTTGTAAGTACTGAACTATGTGCGTTGAGTTCATAATTCAGTCCGTGAATAACGAGGAGAAATATAGTACAAAGTAGACAAAGTAAAAAATGAATTAATTAGATTAAGTTAATCGAAAAAAGCGATAAGTCTCGGTGAGGTCAGTAGTGCCTAGGTACCATGATGTTTTTAGCGCGGTTTTTGATGAGAGGATGGAAGATGTATGAATAAATGGCCAAGCCTCAAGCAGTTATCTTATTTGGTGACACTTTATGAAACCCGCCATTTTAGTGAGGCGGCTGAGCGTTGCTTTGTCAGTCAATCGACCTTAAGTAAAGGCATTCAAAACCTTGAAGAGTTGATCGGCTGCTCCTTGTATGAAAAGCAAGATAAGAAAAGCCCTCTGGTATTTACTCGGGTCGGAGAGTTGGTGGTCAAGCAGGGGCGAGAATTGCTCGCCAAGGGGCAAGATTTAGTCGAGCTTGGCAAGTTGTGCCAAGGTGACACCATGGAAGGGCAATTGCGTTTGGGGTGCATTCCAACCATTGCGCCGTTTTTGTTGTGTGATTTAGTCCAAGAGATTAACCAGCGTTACCCCAAATTGCACTTATTGTTGCGTGAAGATACCACGGCAAATCTGCTCTCCGCCTTGCGCAGTGGTGAACTGGATGTGTTGATCCTCGCCTTACCCGTCGATATTGGCAATATGGAGAGCTATGTGGTGGGGCAAGATCCGTTTCGTATGGTGATCAGCCGTAACCAAGTTAATCAGATCCGCGTGCCGATCCGCTACGCAGATCTACCCGATGAATCGGTGTTTTTACTCGAAAACGAGCACTGTTTAACTGAACATGCCGTATCGGCTTGTAAGCTCACCGATAAAGAGAAGATTAATCCATTTACCGCGACCAGTTTGCATACCTTAGTGCAAATGGTGGCCAATGGATTAGGTACGACTTTTATTCCGCAAATGGCCATCGATCACGGTTTGCTGGATAACCAAAATCTGGTGGTGATCGACCCTCCTGGACAAAAAGCTTACCGAGAAATCGGCCTAGTGTGGCGTCCAAGTTCTTCCCGAATTCACACTTTTCGCCAGTTAGCTGAGATAGTGGCTGAACTGTTATAGCGATTGGTCGTAGTGATAATTCCGCTATGGACTAGTGAAAGCGCATTGTCAACGATGCGCTTTTTAGCATTTTATGTGGTTAGTAATTTTTTAATTGTGAAATTTCACAAGTCAAAATTGGTGGGGCTTTCATAAAATTGTAAATATTCACAATGTGAATTTTACATATCCTGACCGTAACGCTGTTTTAATTACAGACGATGGGTTCCGCTCTAAGCCAGTCATTCCGACCTTTTATACCGTAAGGATAAATTTAAACGCTTGTTTAAGTGCTATTTTCAATGTTAATTTTTGTGTAATTAAATTACGTAATAACTTACGGATTTTGGTGTGTGAATTGTGTGGGGGTGGCAACCGAATAAAACTTCGAATTTAACCTTGGGTTAACTTTTGCTCTTTCTTGTTGGTGCTTTGTGGGTTAAGGTTTATTGGCGTTGTTAAGACTTATGTCTAGTGCCCGGAGTCTTGCAAAAGTGCGCAATTTAAGTGACTTTAAATCACAACGGATAAGCCAACTGAATAATGAAAATTTGTAGTTTTAAAGTTACAAATGTTCTTGGTGAGTGTTTCAAGGAAGGAATTTATGTCAATCAATACTGCTGAATTAACCCAACACACCACGGAAACCAAAATCACCGAAGGCAAGCTTGCTGTGGTGGGTACCCTTTCACCCGAACATCAAGCGATTTTCCCTGTCGAAGCCCAAACTTTTTTACAGCAACTCTGTGAGCGCTTTGCGCCGCGAGTTGATGAATTTCTGAACTTGCGTGAACAAAAACAAACGCTTATCGACCAAGGCCAGCTACCTGATTTTCTTGCCGAAACCAAAGATATCCGTGAAGGAAGCTGGAAGATTCTCGGCATTCCAGACGATCTGCAAGATCGCCGCGTAGAGATCACGGGGCCAACCGATCGCAAAATGGTGATTAATGCCCTCAACGCGAATGTGAAAGTCTTTATGGCTGACTTTGAAGATTCGATGTCGCCCGCGTGGGACAAGGTATTGGATGGTCAGATCAATCTGCGTGATGCGATTCTGGGCAGCATAAGCTATACCAATCCAGAAAATGGCAAGCGTTATGAGCTCAATGCCAACCCAGCGGTGCTTATCTGCCGCGTGCGCGGTCTGCATCTCAAAGAAAAACATGTCACTTACAACGGCTTGGCGATTCCCGGTTCACTGTTCGATTTTGCGCTCTATTTTTACAACAACCATCGCGCACTGTTGAAAAAAGGCAGTGGCCCTTATTTCTACCTACCTAAGCTGCAAGCTTATCAAGAGGCGCAGTGGTGGAGTGACGTGTTCCATTTCACGGAAGATTATTTTGGCTTAGACACTGGCACCATCAAAGCAACGGTGTTGATTGAAACTCTGCCTGCGGTATTTCAGATGGATGAGATCCTCTTCTCACTCAAAGAGCACATTGTCGGTCTGAACTGTGGGCGCTGGGATTATATTTTCAGCTACATCAAAACCTTGAAAAAGCATCCCGACCGCGTATTGCCGGATCGCCAAGTGGTGACCATGGATAAGCCTTTCCTCAATGCGTATTCCCGTTTGTTGATTTACACCTGTCATAAACGCGGCGCGTTTGCGATGGGCGGGATGGCGGCGTTTATTCCAGCCAAAGATCCTGCGCTCAATGAGCAAGTGCTACAAAAAATTCGCGGCGACAAAATGCTTGAAGCGACCAATGGCCACGATGGTACTTGGGTCGCACACCCCGGTTTAGCGGATACCGCAATGGCGGTGTTTAACGAGGTGCTTGGTGAGCGCAAAAACCAACTTAATGTAAGCCGAATGGCCGATGCTCCGATAACCGCGGCCGATCTATTGGCACCTTGCGACGGGCCACGCTCCGAGCATGGCATGCGCCACAACATTCGCGTTGCGTTGCAATACATCGAAGCATGGATTTCTGGTAACGGTTGTGTGCCGATCTACGGCTTGATGGAAGATGCGGCGACAGCGGAGATTTCACGCGCTTCGATTTGGCAATGGATCCAACACGGCAAAACGTTAGATAACGGGCAAGTGGTCACGAACGAACTGTTTCGCGACTACCTCAAACAAGAGATTGAGGTGGTGAAAAGCGAAGTGGGTGAGTCCCGTTTTGCACAAGGGCGTTTTACTGAAGCGGCCGAATTGATGGAGCGCTTAACGACCAGTCAAGAGCTACCGAATTTCTTAACCATACCGGGCTACGACTACTTGCCGTAGGCCTCTATAACACCAGTAAGGTGAAAAAACACCAGTAACGTGAAACCACTTTACGATCAGCGAGCGCAGTACTGATCGAACAAGGAATCGAGCTGCCAACAGGCAACCAATATACAAGAGGGATAGATTATGACACTGACTCGTCGCCAACAAATTGAAGCACTAGAAAAAGATTGGGCAACCAACCCACGCTGGAAAAATGTGAAACGCACTTACACCGCTGAAGAAGTGGTGAGTTTGCGCGGCTCGGTTGTACCTGCCAATACCATCGCCCAACGTGGTGCAGACAAACTGTGGGAACTGGTGAATGGTTCAGCGAAAAAAGGGTATGTGAACTGTTTGGGCGCACTCACTGGCGGCCAAGCGGTGCAACAAGCCAAGGCGGGCATTGAAGCGATTTATCTCTCTGGCTGGCAAGTGGCGGCGGATAACAACACCGCAGGCACCATGTATCCTGACCAATCTCTCTATCCAGTGGATTCAGTACCTTCAGTGGTACGCCGCATCAATAATGCGTTTCGTCGCGCTGACCAGATTCAGTGGTCAAACGGCAAATCACCACAAGATGAAGGCGGAATTGATTACTTCCTGCCAATCGTCGCGGATGCGGAAGCCGGTTTTGGTGGCGTACTCAACGCTTATGAGTTGATGAAATCTATGATTGAAGCGGGCGCTGCTGGCGTTCACTTTGAAGACCAATTGGCTTCGGTGAAAAAATGTGGCCACATGGGCGGCAAAGTATTGGTACCGACTCAAGAGGCGGTGCAAAAACTGATTGCAGCACGTTTGGCTGCCGATGTTGCAGGCACGACTACGTTAGTGATTGCTCGCACCGATGCTAACGCCGCCGATTTGCTCACTTCAGACAGCGATCCGTACGATGCCGATTTCGTGACCGGTGAGCGTACTTCCGAAGGTTTCTACCGTGTACGCGCGGGCATTGACCAAGCGATTTCTCGCGGCTTGGCTTACGCACCTTACGCAGATTTGGTGTGGTGTGAAACCGCGAAGCCGGATCTGGAAGAAGCGCGTAAATTTGCTGAAGCGATTCATGCACAATACCCAGATCAACTGTTGGCTTACAACTGCTCACCTTCGTTCAACTGGGAAAAGAATCTCGATGCGAAAACCATCGCCCATTTCCAGCAAGCGCTGTCGGACATGGGTTACAAGTACCAGTTCATCACGTTAGCGGGTATTCACAACATGTGGTTCAACATGTTTGAGTTAGCGCACGCTTACGCGCAAGGCGAAGGTATGCGTCACTATGTCGAAATGGTACAGCGTCGCGAATTTGAAGCAGCATCCAAAGGTTATACCTTCGTGGCGCACCAACAAGAAGTGGGGACGGGTTACTTCGATAAGATGACCAACACCATTCAAGGCGGCAACAGTTCGGTGACGGCCCTGACCGGCTCAACCGAAGAAGATCAATTTCACTAATCGATAATCCACCATTCTGTGCGAACCTTGGCGGCCGAATGGCCGCCTTTTTTAGGGTGAGCGTTTACTCTGTTTGAGTATGGCGAGCCCATTCCTACATATCACTGCCGCTGCAAATCATTTGGCCGAGCCGAGAATGAATCGGGTGATAGCTTGGCTTACTGCTCCTCATCCAACTCATCGGGTTCACTCTCTTCCTGAAGTTCGAGCAGATTGATCGCAATTGTCACGAAATCACTGTCGGTAATGATCCCAACTAACACATCTTTGGCGACGACAGGCAAACAGCCAATTTTGTGTTTTTGCATGTAAATTGCGCTTTCTTTGAGCCCCGCTTGCGGCGCGACGCTCGTAACATCGGTGTGCATCACCTCAAACAGCGGAGTTTCGAAGGCGAGAGAATCGCCTTGGGCACTGCGCTGTAAGCTGGATTCCTGAGCCGCCAACAAATCGCGTTGGCTGACGATACCCAGCAACTTTTTATTCGCATCCACAATCGGCACGTGGCGGATATCCAGCGCCTCCATAAGATGTTTCGCATCGTTGAGCGTGTGAGTCCGCAATAAGGTGTGCGGGTGACGCGTCATCATGTCTTCAACTTTGATCATAGCCAACTCCTTTCTGCGCAGAGAACCATCGGAGCCGGGGTCTCTAACCCCTTTTCCCATTAACGCTTTCTTATTTAACTATAGTGTGATTGGCCAGCAACTTCTGCGAAGTGAAACCGAAATATGCGGATTGTTGAATCCGCTGGCGAACCTGATGGCTCTTTACAAAAGGTTACCTTGCCAGAGGTGTATCACCACGCAGCATTCCTGTATCTTGAGCGCACTTAGGTATATACTGGCGCGCCGCGAAATCGGGCGACGATACTGATCACTTAATCAAGAAAGAGCCATGCAAGTTTCAGATTTTCATTTTGAACTCCCAGACGAGCTGATTGCTCGCTACCCAAAAGCAGAACGTACCGCGAGCCGCTTGCTACAGCTTGACGGCAACAGTGGTCAACTGGTGGATGGCACCTTTAAAGATGTCCTCGAACTGGTTGAACCGGGAGATCTGCTGGTGTTTAACAACACGCGAGTGATCCCAGCACGCATGTTTGGGCGCAAAGCCAGTGGTGGCAAATTAGAAGTGTTGGTAGAGCGTATGCTCGATGAGCACACGATTTTAGCGCACGTTCGTTCATCAAAACCGCCCAAACCGGGTACTGAACTTTATTTAGGCGAGAACGATGAGTTTCATGCCGTGATGCAGGCGCGTCACGATGCATTGTTTGAAATCCGTTTTACTGCGGAAACCGTGGTATTGGATATTCTCAATCAAATTGGTCACATGCCGTTGCCACCTTACATCGACCGTCCTGATGAAGAAGCGGATAAAGAGCGTTATCAAACGGTGTACAACCAAAAGCCGGGTGCGGTAGCTGCCCCAACGGCGGGTTTGCATTTTGACCAAGCGCTGCTTGAGCAGATCCAAGCCAAAGGCGTTGAGTTGGCGTATGTGACACTGCATGTTGGCGCGGGGACCTTCCAGCCTGTGCGGGTGGAAAATATTCACGATCACCATATGCATGCGGAATACGTTGAAGTGCCACAAGAAGTGGTGGATGCGATTGCGGCGACCAAAGCGCGTGGTGGTCGAGTGGTTGCTGTGGGTACCACCTCAGTACGTTCACTCGAAAGTGCGGCGCAAGACGCGCTGCAAAAAGGCACCGAGTTAAAGCCATTTTTTGGTGATACCGAAATCTTCATCTTCCCGGGGTATCAATACCAGTTGGTGGATTGCTTGATCACCAATTTCCACTTGCCTGAATCGACCTTGATCATGCTGGTGAGTGCGTTTGCAGGTTATGAGCACACCATGGCCGCTTATGAACATGCGGTCAAAGAGCAATATCGCTTCTTTAGTTACGGCGATGCGATGTTTATTCGTAAGCAGATGACTAAAGCGTAATCATCCCTAATCACTTGGAGTAGTCACTTCAGGTGGCAAGGGATAACGAAAACGAGTGCTGGCAGTAGCCAGAAAAGGTGCAGACCTTTTTCGCAGGGAAACGCGACCGCTCCGCAAAGAGCCTTGTTGCTGGCAATAAGGCTTGAATTATCGACCTGCTGATAGCGTAAGTTCGTGCGATTAGGTGGGTAAAAATGGTCAGACTGTTTCTCTGACATTGGAGGCTTCGTGAAATTAAAATTTGAACTGAAAAAGAAAAACGGTAATGCCCGTCGTGGTCAATTGATTTTTGAACGCGGCACAGTGCAAACCCCTGCGTTTATGCCAGTGGGTACTTACGGCACGGTAAAAGGGATGACCCCTGAAGAAGTGAAAGAGACTGGCGCACAAATTCTGCTCGGTAACACTTTCCATCTCTGGCTGCGCCCTGGCCAAGAAGTGATGAAAATGCACGGTGACTTGCACGATTTCATGAACTGGCAAGGTCCTATCTTGACTGATTCAGGCGGTTTTCAGGTATTCAGCTTAGGCGATATCCGTAAGATCACCGAAGAAGGCGTGCATTTCCGTAACCCAGTAAACGGCGACAAAATCTTTATGGACGCCGAGAAATCGATGGAAATCCAAAAAGATTTGGGTTCAGACATCGTGATGATTTTTGACGAGTGTACGCCATACCCAGCGACCCACGATGAAGCGAAAAAATCGATGGAAATGTCTCTGCGTTGGGCAAAACGTTCACGTGACCACTTCGATAAGCTCGAAAACCCGAACAACCTGTTTGGTATCGTGCAGGGGGGTGTGTATGAAGATTTGCGTGATGTATCGGTAAAAGGCCTGACGGAAATCGGTTTTGATGGTTATGCTGTGGGTGGTCTTGCGGTGGGTGAGCCGAAAGAAGACATGCATCGTGTACTAGAACATACCTGTCCACAACTGCCGGAAGACAAGCCACGTTATCTGATGGGCGTCGGTAAACCGGAAGACTTGGTGGAAGGTGTGCGTCGTGGTATCGACATGTTTGACTGTGTGATGCCAACGCGTAACGCACGTAACGGTCACCTGTTTGTGACGGGTGGTGTGATCAAGATCCGTAATGCAGCACATAAAACCGATACAACACCACTGGATCCGCATTGCGACTGTTACACTTGCAAAAATTATTCGAAGTCATACCTGCATCATCTGGATCGCTGTAACGAAATCCTCGGTGCACGCTTGAATACCATCCATAACCTGCGTTACTACCAACGCTTGATGGAAAGCATTCGTAAAGCGATTGATGAAGACCGTTTTGACCAATTTGTAGCCGAGTTCTACGCGCGTCGTAACCGCGAAGTGCCACCACTACAAAAAGACAAAGCCTGATTTCGTGCACTGGGTTGGATTTGCGTGGTAAGCCGCTTGAATTCACCCCTGTGCATCCCAATAGAATCAACATTAAACAACAATAACTTAGAGGACGTTTCTCAATGAGTTTAATTTCTGTAGCACATGCCGCAGGCGAAGGTGCCCCACAAGGTGGCGGTTTTGAAATGATCATCATGCTCGCGATGTTCGCAGTGATCTTCTATTTCATGATCTACCGTCCACAAGCTAAGCGTGTCAAAGAACACAAAAACCTGATGGCTGCGATGGCAAAAGGTGACGAAGTGCTGACCTCTGGTGGTCTAGTCGGTCGTATCACTAAGATTGCTGAAGACAACGCTTACATCACAATCGAGTTGAACACCAACAACGAAGTTGTGATCAAGAAGGACTTCGTGACTGCAGTGCTGCCAAAAGGTACGCTGAAATCTCTTTAAAACAGCCATAGGATCCTCGCTGTGCTAAACCGTTATCCGTTATGGAAGTATCTGATGGTGATGTTAACCATCGCCGTTGCAGCCTTGTATGCACTTCCAAATATCTACGGTGAAGATCCAGCTATCCAAATAACAGGGGCGCGTGGCGCCTCTGTTGATATGTCAACGCTGGATGCTGTCACCGATGCGCTCAATAAAGCGCAACTCTCCCAAAAATCCATTGCTCTTGAAAATGGCTCAATCCTTGTTCGTTTCAATGATACGGATACGCAAATCAGCGCCCGAGATATCATCAGTGAAGCGTTAGGTAAGGATAAAATCGTCGCGTTAAACCTCGCTCCTTCAACGCCAGATTGGCTAGAGTCAATTGGTGCTGCACCAATGAAACTTGGCCTTGATCTGCGTGGTGGTGTGCACTTCCTGATGGAAGTGGATATGGATGCCGCGATGGAAAAATTGGTCAGCCAACAAGAAGAAGCTTTCCGCAGTGATCTGCGTGACGAGAAAATTCGTTACCGCGCGATCCGTCCATTATCGGATGCGGTTGAAGTGACCCTGCGTGATGCCGAGCAGCTTGCGCAAACTAAGCTGCTTCTGGAGTCGAAACACCGTGATATGACCTTTACGACTTCAGAATCCGATGGCCGTTTTGTGCTCGTGGCTAAGTTTACCGAAGCTCGCTTACAGGAAATTCGCAACTACGCCGTTGAGCAGAACATCACTATTTTGCGTAACCGGGTGAACGAACTGGGTGTGGCTGAGCCTCTGGTTCAACGCCAAGGTGCGACACGTATCGTGGTAGAGCTGCCGGGTGTACAAGACACCGCGCGTGCTAAAGAAATCTTAGGCGCGACCGCAACCCTTGAATTTCGTGAAGTGGACGATAAAGCCGACCTTGCCGCTGCGGCAGCAGGACGTGTGCCAGCTGGCAGCGAAATCAAGTTCGATCGTAATGGCCGTCCTGTGGTGCTGAAAAAGCGCGTGATTCTGGGTGGTTCAAGCATTACCGATGCAAGCTCAAGCGCCGACGAATATGGTCGCCCACAGGTGAACATTTCGCTCGATAGCGAAGGCGGCAACAAGATGTCAGCGTTCTCGAAAAAGAACATTGGCAAGCTGATGGCGACGGTGTTTGCCGAATACAAAGACAGCGGTAAGCGCTCTCCTGAAGGTAAAGTCATTCTGACCAAGCATGAAGAAGTGATTAACCAAGCGACGATTCAGTCGGCATTGGGACGTAACTTCCGTATTACTGGGATTGATTCACCGGCAGAAGCGCATAACCTTGCTCTGCTATTGCGTGCCGGTGCTTTGATTGCGCCAATTTCTATCGTCGAAGAGCGCACCATTGGTCCATCAATGGGTCAGCAGAATATCGATATGGGTATTCAGGCCTGTATTTGGGGTATGGTGGCGGTAATGCTGTTTACGGTTCTTTACTACCGTAAGTTTGGCATGATCGCTAACATCGCACTGATGGCGAACCTCGTGTTGATCATTGGTGTGATGTCGATGATCCCGGGCGCAACCATGACCTTGCCAGGTATTGCTGGTATCGTGTTGACGGTCGGTATGGCGGTCGATGCCAACGTACTGATCTTCGAGCGTATTCGTGAAGAGCTACGCGAAGGAAAAAATCCGCAGCAAGCGATTCATCAAGGTTACGCTAACGCATTCAGTACCATTGCCGATGCCAACATCACCACCTTAATTACGGCTATCATTTTGTTTGCCGTTGGTACAGGGGCGATTAAAGGCTTCGCAGTGACGCTGTCTATCGGTATTTTAACCTCTATGTTTACCGCGATTGTGGGTACACGTTGTATCGTGAACCTGCTGTATGGCGGCAAACGTATCAACAAACTGTCGATCTGAGGCTGGGGTAAGTTATGTTTCAAATCCTAAAAGCAGACAAAATGATCGACTTTATGCGTTGGTCGAAATTCGCCTTCGCCTTGTCGCTGGTGATGATTGCCGCATCGATTTTTACTCTGTCTACCAAATGGCTGAACTGGGGGCTGGATTTCACGGGCGGTACATTGATTGAAGTGGGCTTTGAGCAGCCTGCCAATCTGGAGCAAATCCGTAGCGCCCTTGAAGCGAAAGGTTTTGGTGATGCTACCGTGCAAAACTTTGGTTCTGCACGTGATGTAATGGTACGTCTACGTCCTCGTGATGATATGGCGGGTGAGGCGTTGGGTAACCAGATCCTCGCGGCGATCAAAGAAGGTACCGGCGGCAACGTGGAAATGCGCCGTATCGAATTCGTTGGCCCGAACGTGGGTGATGAGCTCACTGAAGCGGGCGGCTTGGCGATTCTGGTTTCTTTGCTGTGTATCTTGCTCTACGTGTCAGTACGCTTTGAATGGCGTTTGGCTGCAGGTGCGGTGCTGGCATTGGCGCACGACGTCATCATTACCTTAGGCATCTTCTCTATCTTACAGATTGAAGTTGATCTCACGATTGTTGCAGCATTGCTGACGGTTGTGGGTTACTCACTCAACGATACTATCGTGGTGTTTGACCGGATCCGTGAAAACTTCCGTAAGATGCGCAAAGAAGAACCCGCAGAGATCATGAATAGCTCAATTACACAAACTTTGAGCCGTACTTTGATCACTTCAGGTACCACTTTGTTTGTGGTGATTGCCCTCTTTACTCAAGGAGGAGCAATGATCCACGGTTTTGCGCTGGCCTTGTTGCTGGGTATTACTGTTGGTACTTATTCTTCTATCTATGTGGCATCAGCACTGGCGCTGAAACTCGGGATCACCCGTGAGCACTTGTTGCCTCCACAAGTGGAGAAAGAAGGCGCAGAGTTGGATGAAATGCCGTAGGCATCTCTCTTGTCCATAAACAAAAAACCGCTGCTAAGTCAGCGGTTTTTTTATCAAGCTTGGTTCGCTATGACCTGATTGATCATGAAGCAGTAGGCGATCGGTTGATAGAACAAAAAAAAGCCCTGCCATAATGGCAGGGCGATATCAGCTGTGACGGAGCAGATATTATTTCAAAATTGCGCTGTTACCGTTTTCACGGATGTGCTGCAGAATCGCTTTCACACCACGTGGGCTTGATGCCACGATGTTGCCCGATTGCATGTAATCGGTGCCGCCAGCAAAGTCAGTCACGATGGCACCCGCTTCACGAGCAATCAGTTCACCTGCAGCCATATCCCAAGGTTTTAGGCCAAGCTCAAAGTAGCCATCAACGCGGTTTGCCGCTAGGTAGCACAGATCCAGTGCGGCTGAACCAGTACGACGGAAATCTGCACATTCAACAAACATTGCAGAGAGGATCTTCATGAAAGATTCTGAGTGCTGTTTTTGTTTGAATGGGAATGCGGTGGCCAAAACTGCGCCTTGCAGATCTTTGATTGGCTGAACGCGAATACGAGCGTTGTTGAGCTGTGCACCTGCACCACGTTGGGCAGTGAACAGTTCGTTAGTCATTGGGTCGTAAACACAAGCGACTTCAGTTTTGCCTCTAAAGCGTACCGCAATAGAAACAGCAAAGTGAGGGAAACCTTTTACAAAGTTAGTGGTGCCATCCAGTGGGTCGATGATCCATTGCACTTCCTTATCTTTACCTTCGATAAGGCCGCCTTCTTCTGCAATGATGCAGTGCTCAGGGTAAGAGCTTTTGATGGTTGAAACGATAATCGCTTCTGCTTCTTTGTCGACGTTAGTCACAAAGTCGTTGCTGCCTTTCTGAGTAGTTTGAATCTTCTCTGCGTTTTCCAGAGATTTGGCAATATGGTTACCTGCTTTTCGCGCGGCGCGAATAGCGATATTTAGCATTGGATGCATACGAGTTTCCCAACGGATGTTAAAGAACGAAAAAGCGGGCGGCAGTATACCAAAACAAATCAAAAAAGGAAGTGGTTATTTTTTGTGCGCTTAGTTGCCCGTCAAGGTAAAGGGTCTGACCATTTTGGTCAGGTTTGTGTTAATATCCCGCGGCTTTGTTTGGAGTACATTTTAGTAAATGATGTTAGAACGCGTGAAAGTCGTATTGGTCGGCACAACTCACTCTGGAAATATTGGTTCGGCCGCTCGGGCGATGAAAGTCATGGGGCTGAGCCAGATGGTGCTGGTCGATCCGCAGTGTCAGGTTGATGCTCAAGCGATCGCGTTAGCCGCGGGGGCAAGTGAAATTGCACTTAATGCGCAAATTTATCCAACGCTGGAAGCCGCCGTTGCCGATTGTGGGTTAGTCGTGGGCACCAGTGCGCGTTCACGTACCCTTGAATGGCCAATGCTTGAGCCACGCGAGTGCGGAGAAAAACTCATCAGTGAAGCCAACCAACATAGTGTGGCTATGGTGTTTGGTCGTGAACGCACTGGCTTGACCAATGAAGAGCTGCAACTGTGTCACTACCACGTATGCGTGCCTGCGAATCCAGAATACAGCTCACTGAATTTAGCAATGGCGGTTCAACTGCTGAGTTATGAAGTGCGGATGGCCTATCTTGCTTTGCAGCAGAGCTTGCAAAGCAGCACATTGCAGGAAGAGTATCCGCGTCATCAAGAGTTGGAGCGTTTTTATGCCCATCTTGAACAAGTGGTAATGCAAACCGAGTTTATTTCTGCGCAGCAGCCGGGACAGGTGATGAATAAACTGCGCCGCATGTTTACGCGCGCTCGGCCAGAAGCTCAAGAAATCAATATCTTGCGTGGGATCTTAACGTCAGTACAAAAGTCAATCTCACGCAAAGAATAAGCTTATAAGTCTCAGGGTTAAATACCTGACTAAATTAGTCAAATAAATACTTGACCAAAAGAGTCAAGTATGGAAAACTTCCAGCCACATAAACAGTGTGGATACGGTGTGATTATGAGACTGACATCTAAAGGAAGATATGCGGTAACAGCCATGTTAGATGTGGCTCTGCATTCGCAACAAAACCCAGTACCGTTGGCGGACATTTCTGAGCGCCAAGGCATTTCTCTCTCGTACTTAGAGCAGCTTTTTTCTAAGTTACGTAAAGCGGGCTTAGTCGCCAGTGTGCGCGGTCCGGGCGGCGGTTATCGCTTAGGAATGGACTCATACGCCATTTCTATTGGTACTGTGATTGCCGCGGTTGATGAATCGGTCGATGCGACCAAATGCAACGGGAAAGGGGATTGTCAGGGTGGGACTCGCTGCCTGACTCACACACTGTGGCGTGATCTCAGCTCACGCATTACGGATTTTCTCAACAACATCACGCTCGGTGAGCTGATGATGGATAACGAAGTTCTCGAAGTTTCAGATCGTCAAGATCTTCATCTTGCGGTCAGCCAAAGGGTTTCGCAAAACAACTCAAATACAGTCACCATTGGTGCTGCGCCTTTTGGTATTAATGTTCGCTCATAGCGGCAAGGTTTACACTGGAGTAGAAAATGAAACTGCCTATTTATCTAGATTATTCAGCGACATGCCCGGTTGATCCGCGCGTAGCTGAAAAAATGGTTCAGTACATGACGATGGATGGTACCTTCGGTAACCCAGCTTCGCGCTCGCACCGTTATGGCTGGCAGGCAGAAGAAGCGGTAGACACTGCGCGTGAGCAAATCGCAGCCCTGCTGAATGCAGACCCACGTGAAATTGTGTTCACTTCGGGTGCTACTGAATCTGACAACCTCGCGATCAAAGGTGTTGCTCACTTCTATAACAAGCAAGGCAAGCACATCATCACCAGCAAAACCGAACACAAAGCGGTACTGGATACCATGCGCCAATTGGAGCGTGAAGGCTTTGAAGTGACTTATCTTGATCCAGAAAGCAATGGCTTGATAGATCTGGCTAAGCTTGAAGCCGCGATGCGTGATGACACTATTTTGGTTTCTATCATGCACGTAAACAACGAAATCGGCGTGGTGCAAGATATCGCAGCGATCGGCGAACTGTGCCGTTCACGTAAAGTGGTGTTCCATGTTGATGCAGCGCAATCCGCGGGTAAAGTAGCGATGGATGTCCAAGAGATGAAGGTTGATCTGATTTCTCTTTCTGCGCACAAAGCTTACGGCCCGAAAGGTATTGGTGCTTTGTATGTACGCCGTAAACCACGTATTCGTCTTGAAGCACAAATGCACGGTGGTGGTCATGAACGTGGTTTCCGTTCTGGTACTCTGCCGACTCACCAAATTGTGGGTATGGGTGAAGCGTTCCGTATCGCGAAGGAAGAGCTGCAGCAAGATTACGATCACGCACTGAAGCTGCGTAATCGTCTGCTTGATGGCATTAAAGATATGGAAGCCGTGACCATTAACGGTGATCTGGAGCAGCGTGTACCACACAATCTCAACGTCAGTTTTGCGTTTGTAGAAGGTGAATCTCTGCTGATGGCACTGAAAGATCTGGCCGTATCGTCAGGCAGTGCATGTACTTCAGCCAGCCTTGAGCCTTCTTACGTATTGCGCGCTCTGGGTCTTAACGATGAACTGGCACACAGCTCAATTCGCTTCTCTTTTGGTCGTTTCACGACCGAGGCAGAGATTGATTATGCGATCGAACTGATCCGCGTAGCAGTGGATAAACTGCGTGCGATGTCTCCACTTTGGGACATGTACAAAGACGGCGTAGATCTGAACACGGTTGAGTGGGCACACCACTAATCATTCCAAGGTTATAAAGGATTCGAGGTAACGAACATGGCATACAGCGAAAAGGTCATTGACCATTACGAGAACCCACGTAACGTTGGTTCATTTGATAAAGAAGATCCTTCTGTAGGTAGCGGCATGGTTGGCGCACCTGCGTGTGGTGATGTAATGCGTTTGCAGATCAAAGTATCACCAGAAGGCATCATCGAAGATGCAAAATTCAAAACTTACGGCTGTGGTAGCGCAATTGCTTCTAGCTCGCTAGTGACTGAGTGGGTGAAAGGCAAGAGCATTGATGAAGCGGCTGCGATCAAGAACAGTGAAATCGCCGAAGAGCTCGAATTGCCACCGGTGAAAATTCACTGCTCAATCCTAGCCGAAGATGCCATCAAAGCCGCTGTTGCGGACTACAAGAAAAAGCATCAACACTAATTCGTTTGGGAGCGTCGAGCGCTCCCACCCTTTAATTTATTGAAATCATAAGGTTGAAGTATGGCCGTCACTCTTAGCGAAACCGCAGCAAGCCGAGTAAAAACTTTTCTGGATAATCGTGGAAAAGGCATCGGTTTACGTCTTGGTGTCAAGACAACTGGGTGTTCGGGAATGGCGTATGTGCTCGAGTTTGTTGATGATCTCAACGAAGAAGACCACGTATTTGAAAGCCATGGTGTGAAGGTGATCATTGACACCAAAAGCATGGTCTATTTAGATGGCACTCAACTCGATTACAAAAAAGAAGGGTTAAACGAAGGCTTTGAATTCAACAACCCAAATGTCAAAAGCGAATGTGGTTGTGGTGAAAGCTTCAACGTTTAACGGTAACTGACCATCGAGACTGTTCTCGATCACAGGACCGCTATCAAGATGAATTATTTTGAATTATTTGGGCTGCCGATCCAGTTTGAACTGGATGGTAGCCTTCTTTCTTCTCAGTTCAGAGCGTTGCAGAAACGATTCCATCCGGATAATTTTGCTACCGCTTCTGAGCGTGACCGCCTAATGGCAGTGCAGCAAGCCGCGCAAATTAACGATGCGTATCAGACACTGAAAGATCCACTCCGCCGCGCGGAATATCTTTTGTCGTTACAAGGCATAGAGATGAACGCTGAGCAGCAGACGCTGCAAGATCCGATGTTTCTGATGGAACAGATGGAGCTACGCGAAGAACTAGAGTCCATGACGGCTTGTGCAGATCCAGAGGCCGCCTTAGTCGCTTTTGACACTAAGGTAACCGCGATGCAGCGTCATTATCTCGCACAGCTACAAGGCCAATTAGCTCAAAGTGAGTGGTTAGCGGCGGCTGATCAGATCAGAAAGCTCAAATTTATTGCCAAACTCAAAAATGAAGTAGAACGAGTCGAAGACCAACTGCTTGGCTAATTCAAGATTCAAAGGAACAACTGATGGCATTACTTCAGATTGCAGAGCCGGGGCAAAGTTCGGCACCACACCAGCATAAGTTGGCTGCGGGTATTGATTTAGGCACCACGAATTCACTGGTCGCTTCTGTGCGCAGCGGAACCGCAAGCACACTCGTCGATAGCCAAGGGCGTAGTATTCTCCCCTCAGTGGTGAACTATGGTGCTGATGCGACTCGCGTCGGCTATCCTGCTCGTGAACAAGCTGAAACCGATCCGCACAACACTGTGATTTCGGTAAAACGTCTGCTTGGACGTTCACTGCAAGACATCAACCAGCGTTATCCTCATCTGCCTTACCGCTTTAAAGCGAGTGAGAAAGGTTTGCCGATTGTGCAAACCGCGCAAGGGGATAAAAATCCCATTCAAATCTCTGCCGATATTTTGAAAGCCTTGGCAGAACGTGCCACCGCCACCTTAGGTGGCGAATTGGCGGGAGTGGTCATCACAGTACCAGCGTATTTTGATGATGCGCAGCGGGTTGCCACCAAAGATGCTGCGGCGTTAGCGGGCTTGCATGTGCTGCGTTTACTCAATGAGCCGACAGCAGCGGCGATTGCTTATGGTTTGGACTCAGGCCAAGAAGGGGTGATCGCGGTGTACGATCTAGGTGGCGGCACCTTCGATATTTCGATTTTACGCCTTTCACGCGGCGTGTTTGAAGTGCTCGCAACCGGTGGTGACTCTGCACTGGGCGGTGATGATTTTGACCATCTGATCGCCGATCACCTGCAAGCACAAATCGGACTCACCAGCTTAACCGCTGAGCAGCAGCGCGCGCTGATTAACGCCGCGACACAAGCCAAGATCGATCTAACAGAACACATGACGGCTGAGCTGAATGTGCTTGGCTGGCAAGGTACGCTTACTCGTGAAGAGTTGGAAAACCTGATTGCACCATTGGTGAAAAAGACGCTGCTTGCTTGCCGTCGCGCATTGAAAGATGCCGGTGTTGCAGCGGATGAGGTGCTTGAAGTCGTGATGGTGGGCGGTTCAACCCGCACACCGTTTGTGCGCAATCAAGTGGGCGAGTTTTTTGGCCGCACGCCACTGACCAGCATTAACCCGGATGAAGTGGTCGCGATTGGGGCGGCCATTCAGGCGGACATTCTGGCCGGCAATAAGCCGGATGCAGAAATGTTGCTGCTCGATGTCATCCCTCTCTCTTTGGGGATTGAAACCATGGGCGGTTTGGTCGAAAAAATCATCCCACGCAACACCACTATTCCTGTTGCTCGCGCGCAAGAGTTTACCACCTTCAAAGATGGGCAAACGGCGATGAGTGTGCATGTGGTACAAGGTGAGCGAGAAATGGTTGATGACTGTCGCTCTCTGGCACGCTTCTCACTCAAAGGTATACCGCCGATGGCGGCAGGTGCTGCGCACATTCGCGTGACTTATCAAGTGGATGCGGATGGTCTACTTTCCGTAACGGCTTTGGAAAAAAGCACCGGTGTACAAGCAGAGATTCAGGTTAAGCCATCTTATGGTTTAAGCGATGACGAAGTCACCCAGATGCTCAAAGACTCCATGGCCTATGCTAAAGAGGATATGCTGGCGCGTGCGTTGGCAGAGCAGCGCGTAGAAGCCGATCGCGTGATTGAAGGCTTAGTTTCAGCCCTGCAAGCGGATGGTGATGAGCTGCTGAACGAGCAAGAGCGCCAAACTTTATTACAGGCGATAGAGCGCTTGATTGAACTGCGCAATGGCGATAATGCGGATGCCATTGAGCAAGGAATAAAAGACACAGACAAAGCGAGTCAGGATTTTGCGTCAAGACGAATGGATAAATCGATTCGTAGCGCACTGGCTGGCCACTCCGTTGACGAGATTTGAAGAGATTACCAACATGCCAAAGATTATTGTTTTGCCTCATGAAACCCTTTGCCCGGAAGGCGCAGTGTTAGAAGCGCAAACCGGGGAAACGATTCTTGATGTGGCACTCAAAAACGGTATCGCTATTGAGCATGCGTGTGAGAAATCGTGCGCTTGTACTACTTGCCACTGTATCGTTCGAGAAGGGTTTGATTCACTGGAAGAGAGTGATGAGCTGGAAGACGATATGCTGGATAAAGCTTGGGGTCTGGAGCCAGAATCTCGTCTCAGCTGTCAGGCTCGAGTGGCGGATGAAGATCTCGTCGTCGAGATCCCGAAATACACGCTAAACCACGCAAGCGAAGATCATTAATTCTTAGCCTCGGTCGCAGCCGAGGTAAAACCAATAGGAAGGCTAACCATGAAATGGACAGATTCACGCGATATCGCGATTGAGCTGTGTGACAAGTTTCCCGATGTCGATCCCAAAACCGTACGTTTTACCGATCTGCATCGTTGGATCATGGAGTTGGAAGATTTTGACGATGATCCGAATCATTCCAACGAAAAAATCCTTGAAGCCGTCATTCTGTGCTGGATGGATGAATTCGAGTAATTCATCTCATGCAAAATGAAGTGAGTGGTCAATCAATATGGCGCTTGCTTTGTTTAGCCGGGGGAGAAACCCCACAGAGTTAACACTTCTTAGCAAAAAATGCGGACCATTTGGTCCGTTTTTTTATTCGGTTGACATTTTGCCTCGACATAATGCTAACATCTTGGCGATTTAATGAGATGGCACAGGCAAAGCCAATATTTAAGACAAGGAGAAACCATGTCTACACAGATGTCTGTATTTTTGAGTACTCAAGCTGCCCAGCCTCAGTGGGGAGAGAAAGCGCTCATTTCTTTTGCAGAGCAAGGTGCAACCATTCACCTGCAACAAACACAAGATTTCAGCGCGATCCAACGCGCAGCTCGTAAGTTAGATAATCAAGGTATCCGCACGGCATTCCTGGCTGGAGAAGGTTGGGAACTGGAGAGCATTTGGGCTTTCTATCAAGGTTACCGTGATGCGAAAAAGCGCAATACCGTCGAGTGGAAAGCGTTAGCGGCTGCTGAACAAGTAGAGCTAGAAGCGCGCATTAAAGCGACGGATTGGACACGCGATATCATCAACAAAAGCGCGGAAGAAGTTGCACCACGCCAATTGGCGACCATGGCAGCAGAGTTCATCAAATCGCTTGCGCCTGACCATGTTTCTTACCGTATCGTCAAAGACAAAGATCTGCTCACTGAAGGGTGGGAGGGGATTTACGCTGTAGGCCGTGGCTCTGAGCGTACGTCCGCGATGCTGCAACTCGACTACAACCCAACGGGCGATGAAAATGCACCGGTATTCGCGTGTTTAGTCGGTAAAGGCATCACTTTTGACTCGGGTGGTTACAGCTTAAAACCTTCCAACATGATGTCAGCGATGAAAGCGGACATGGGCGGCTCAGGCATGATCACTGGTGCGCTCGGTTTGGCTATCATGCGCGGCTTCAACAAGCGCGTGAAACTCATTCTATGCTGCGCGGAAAACATGGTTTCCGGCCGTGCGTTGAAGCTTGGTGACATCATCACCTACAAAAATGGCAAAACCGTTGAAATCATGAACACCGATGCGGAAGGCCGTTTGGTGCTGGCCGATGGTCTTATCTACGCCAGTGAACAGAAACCGCAATTGATTATCGACTGTGCAACCTTAACCGGAGCGGCGAAAAACGCGCTGGGTAATGATTACCACGCACTGCTTTCTTATGATGAGTCGCTGAGCCAACAAGCATTAGCTGCGGCAAAAGAAGAGAATGAAGCGCTGTGGGCTCTGCCTTTAGCTGAGTTCCACCGTGAAATGCTGCCTTCTAACTTTGCGGATCTGTCAAACATTAGTAACGGCGATTACACGCCGGGAGCCAGCACCGCAGCGGCCTTCCTTTCTTATTTCGTGGAAGGCTACCAAAAAGGTTGGTTACACTTCGATTGTTCAGCCACGTATCGCAAGTCAGCCAGCGATAAATGGGCTGCAGGAGCCACGGGCATGGGCGTGAAAATGCTCGCACGTATTTTGATGCAGCAAGCATAAATTTAAAGGCAGCTTGTATAGCTGCCTTGTTTTTATTAATAAGAGTATACCCTTCCAATTTGATGCTGCAGCGGTGTTGGCTCTGTTCGTTCATCCTAATCACATAGTGTGTCTATGCTGATGGAGGTGAACTCCCTTGCCGACTATCTGCGACGCCAAGTCGCTTGGGTATAACATAAGCACAATAAACAAAAGGAAATTTTATGGCTCTAGAAAGAACATTTTCGATCATTAAGCCGGATGCGGTGAAGCGTAACTTGATTGGTGAGATTTACCACCGTATTGAAAAAGCCGGTTTGCAGATCATTGCCGCGAAAATGGTTCACCTGTCGGAAGAGCAAGCGAGTGGCTTTTACGCTGAGCATGAAGGCAAACCGTTTTTTGAACCGCTGAAAGAATTTATGACCTCTGGCCCGATCATGGTGCAGGTCTTAGAGGGTGAAAACGCAATTGCACGTTACCGTGAATTGATGGGGAAAACTAACCCAGAAGAAGCCGCCTGCGGTACTCTGCGTGCCGATTATGCACTGAGCATGCGTTACAACTCAGTACACGGTAGCGACAGCCCTGCATCCGCCGCTCGTGAAATTGAATTTTTCTTTCCAGAATCAGAAATCTGCCCTCGTCCATAGTCTTTAAGACAGATTAATTAGGCTCCCAGTGTGGAGCCTAAATTTTGCACAAAACATAACCTGTCTTGAATTAACACCTTAGAAAAGACGCGGTTTTGCAGCCCTTGTTGTTGCTGAATAAAGGCTGTACAATTCGCGCCCTTAATTACTGTTCCGTCTTCCTGAGAGGCACCATGACCACAGAAAAAATCAATCTACTCGATTTTGACCGCAAGGGTTTGCGCACGTTTTTTGCCGAAGAACTGGGTGAGAAAGCGTTTCGTGCCGAGCAGGTCATGAAGTGGATTTATCACTTTGGTTGTGATGACTTCGATCAAATGAATAACATCAACAAGCAGCTGCGTGAAAAGCTCAAAGCCAAGTGTGAGATCCGTGCACCTTATGTCTCGGAAGCGCAACACTCGGCGGATGGCACCATCAAGTGGGCAATGCGTGTGGGTGATCAGGATGTGGAAACGGTTTACATTCCAGAAGATGATCGCGCAACCTTGTGTGTGTCTTCCCAAGTAGGGTGTGCGTTGGAATGCAAATTCTGCTCAACGGCGCAGCAAGGTTTTAACCGTAACCTACGCGTTTCAGAAATCATTGGTCAGGTTTGGCGTGCGGCACGTGAAATCGGTCTAGAGAAAGAAACTGGGCGTCGTCCTATCACTAACGTGGTGATGATGGGCATGGGTGAGCCTTTGCTCAACATGAAAAACCTCATCCCAGCGTTAGAGATCATGCTCGATGATCTCGGTTTTGGTCTTTCTAAGCGCCGTGTGACCGTTTCTACCTCTGGTGTGGTTTCTGGTTTAGAGCAGATGATTGGCCAAATCGATGTGGCTTTGGCTATCTCATTGCATGCGCCGAATGACAAGCTGCGTAGCGAAATCATGCCGATCAACGATCGCTGGAATATCGAAGCGTTTTTAGAGGTGGTGCGTCGCTATATTGCATCCTCAAATGCTAACCGCGGTAAGGTGACCGTTGAGTATGTGCTGCTGGATCATGTGAACGATGGTACAGAGCATGCTCACGAGTTGGCGGAATTACTGAAAGGGACGCCTTGTAAAATTAACCTGATCCCGTTTAACCCTTATCCGGGCTCACCCTACAAGAAGCCAAGTAATTCACGCATTGACCGTTTCCAAAAAACCTTGATGCAATATGAGCATACCGTCACCATTCGTAAAACTCGTGGTGATGACATTGATGCGGCATGTGGGCAGTTGGTGGGAGATGTCATTGATCGCACTAAACGAACCAAAGCTAAACAATTTGATGGACAAGCGATTCCAGTGAAAACACTGTAATTGATGTTATAAGATAAGCCAGAGATGTTTCTCTGGCTTTATTTTTGCCTAATATGGCAACAAATCACTGCGTTTAAATGTCAAATCAAAGAAAAACCTTGAGCTAACTGTGATTTATTGGCCATTTCTTTATTGTTTAGTCAACAATATCTATTAGAATGAGGCAAATTTCTCAAACTTGATTTGAGCTATACCCAAGCGACGCGCTAACCGATTGCACCGATTAAGCCAAGTTGTTCCATTACTACCTATAATCAAAAATAAAAGTGAATGGCCCAGCGGCTTAGTCCTGACTAAGAGATTGAAATTACGGATGAATACTGAACAGCAAGATTACAACCAAACTGAGACGACCGAGCAAGTAAATCAACCTGCTATCGAGAAAGTTGCTCCCGGCACTTTACTCAAGCAAAAACGTGAAGATTTGGGGCTGACTCAGCGCCAAATCGCTGACCGCCTCAGATTACGCCTTTCTATTATCCAAAGCATTGAAGAGAACCGTTTTGAAGATGGTCAAGTCGCCACTTTTACTCGCGGTTATTTGCGTTCGTATGCCAAAGCGGTGGGTATTCGTGAATCTGAGATCTTGTGTGCTTTTGATGACAGCTATTGCCAAAAGCCAGAACTGCAGCCGGATATGAAAAGCTTCTCGAAAAAGACCAAGCGTCAGTTGCACGACAGCCGAATCATGCTGATCACTTGGGTGATCTTAGCGGTTATCGTCGGCATGTCGACCTTGTGGTGGTGGCAAAATAGCCAGAAGAACAGCTTAATCCCGGATAAAACAACCATTGCGCCGAGTGCTATTTCGGATATTCAGTCTAGCAATGACACCAGTCTTGCCAATGAAGACTTCGCAACCGTTCCTCCACTCAATGAGCTACAAGATGCGGCGCCAGCCAGTGAAGAGGCACCGATGAGACAAGAGTCTCTTTCTGGTGAGGCCAGTGAATTGACTCCGCCAGCACCGAATGAAGCTGATGTGGTGACAGATAAACCTGTGGTTGAAGAAACGGCGGCGGCACCAGTAGCACCTGCTCAGCTTCAAGGACAAACTCCAGTTCAGTCTCAAGCTCCAGCGGCAGCTGCGCCTGTGACTCAAACTGAAGCGGCGCCTAGTGCACCTAGTCAACCTGTAAGCTCTTCCACTGAGAGCGCTTCCGCGCTGCTGGTGATGAATTTTTCTGCCGATTGCTGGATTCAAGTCAAAGATGCTACTGGCAAAACACTGTCAACGGGTGTGAAAAAAGCAGGGCAGAGTGTGAGTTTGAGTGGCCAGCGCCCTTATAAATTGGTGTTGGGTGCACCAGAAGGCGTTTCAATCACATTAGCGAGTGAACCCGTCGACCTTTCTGGGTATACTTCCGGCAAAGTAGCAAGATTGACCTTACCTTAGAAAAATGTCTATGCAACATGAGTCTCCTATCAAACGTCGCCCCTCGACACGTATCTATGTGGGCGACGTTCCTATTGGTGATGGTGCGCCCATCGCCGTACAGTCAATGACCAACACCCGAACCACTGACGTGGCTGCCACAGTTGCGCAGATCAAGTCTTTGGAAAAAGTGGGGGCGGACATTGTGCGTGTTTCGGTTCCGACTATGGAAGCTGCCGAAGCGTTCAAACTGATCAAACAACAAGTCTCTGTGCCTTTAGTGGCCGATATCCACTTCGATTATCGTATTGCGCTAAAAGTGGCGGAATACGGTGTGGATTGTCTACGCATCAACCCGGGCAATATCGGTAACGAAGCGCGGATCCGCTCAGTGGTGGATTGCGCGCGCGATAAAGGCATTCCGATTCGAATCGGGGTGAATGGCGGCTCGCTAGAAAAAGAACTGCAACTGAAATACGGTGAACCGACGCCAGAAGCCTTAGTGGAATCGGCGATGCGTCATGTGGATATTTTAGATCGCCTCAACTTTGATCAGTTCAAAGTCAGCGTAAAAGCCTCTGATGTTTTCCTCGCGGTAGACTCCTATCGATTGCTGGCGAAAAAGATTGATCAGCCTCTGCATCTTGGCATTACTGAAGCGGGTGGCGCGCGTGCTGGTTCAGTTAAGTCAGCTGTAGGCCTAGGTATGCTGCTTGCGGAAGGTATTGGCGATACGCTGCGTATTTCGCTGGCGGCCGATCCGGTAGAAGAGATCAAAGTTGGTTTTGATATTTTAAAATCGCTGCGCATTCGTTCGCGTGGCATTAACTTTATTGCATGCCCAAGCTGTTCACGTCAGGAGTTTGATGTGATTGGTACTGTGAATGCCCTTGAGCAGCGTCTAGAAGACGTGCTGACACCAATGGATGTGTCAATCATTGGCTGCGTGGTGAATGGTCCAGGTGAAGCGGAAGTTTCTCATTTAGGATTAGCGGGCAGTAATAAGAAAAGTGCGTTCTATGAAGATGGCGTGCGTCAAAAAGAGCGATTTGATAACGATGATCTCGTCGCTCAACTGGAAGCGCGAATTCGCGCTAAAGCGGCACGATTAGATGAAAAAAATCGCATCGATATCAAACAAGTAGAGCAAGATTAATCTCAACGATATAACGGTAAGAATTGTGGCAAAAACTATTCAAGCAATCCGAGGCATGAACGATTGTCTCCCAACCCAGTCTCCACTTTGGCAAAAAGTGGAAGGCGTGGTGAAAAATGTAATCAGCGCTTACGGTTACAGTGAAGTTCGTATGCCAATCGTTGAGATGACTCATCTATTTAGCCGCGCCATCGGTGAAGTGACCGATGTGGTGGAAAAAGAGATGTACACCTTTGAAGATCGCAACGGTGATAGCTTAACACTGCGCCCTGAAGGTACGGCGGGCTGTGTGCGCTCTGGTATCGAAAATGGTTTGCTGTACAACCAAGAGCAACGTTTGTGGTACATGGGACCAATGTTCCGTCACGAACGTCCGCAAAAAGGTCGTTACCGTCAATTCCATCAGTGTGGTGTTGAAGTGTTTGGTCTAGATGGCCCCGATGTCGACGCTGAACTGATCATGATGACGGCACGTCTGTGGCGCGAATTGGGTATTGCACAACATGTGCGTTTAGAGCTCAACTCGATTGGCTCTCTAGAAGCTCGCGCTAATTATCGCACCGCTTTGATTGACTATCTTGAGCAGTACCAAAACGTGCTGGATGAAGATTGCAAGCGCCGCATGTACACCAACCCGTTGCGTGTGCTCGATTCGAAGAATCCTGATGTACAAGCGATTTTAGGTGATGCCCCTCAGCTCTCTGATTATCTCGATGCTGAATCAAAACAACATTTTGCTGGCTTGTGTGAACTTCTGGATGCGGCGGGTATCGAATACACGGTAAACCAACGTTTAGTTCGCGGCCTTGATTATTACAACCGCACGGTTTTTGAGTGGATCACCGAAAGTCTGGGATCGCAAGGTACCGTTTGTGGCGGCGGCCGCTATGATGGCTTGGTTGAGCAATTGGGCGGTAAACCAACCCCTGCGGTAGGTTTCGCTATGGGCCTAGAGCGTTTAGTGCTGATGATGGAAACACTCGGTAATACGGATGTCCGTCGCAGCGTAGATGTGTATATGGTGACTGCAGGTGAAGGCACCATGATGGCGGGAATGAAGCTTGCGGAACAGTTACGTGAGCAAGTGCCCGGCCTACGTGTGATGACTCACTTCGGTGGCGGCAATTTTAAAAAGCAATTTAAACGCGCGGATAAAGTGGGCGCGGCGATTGCCTTGGTTTTGGGTGAAGATGAAGTGGCAGCCCAAACCGTTGTGGTAAAAGATTTGGCGGGAGGCGAGCAGAATACTGTTGCCCAAGCTGAAGTAGCTAAACTACTGGCACATTTAGCCTAATTCTCCTGCAGCACGTTTTAAATAAGAGGACAGGAAGTGGAACTCTACGATACTGAAGAACAACAAGTTGAAGCGATCAAAGATTGGTGGAAAGAGAACGGCAAAGCGGTGATCTTTGGCGCGGTAATTGGCCTTGGTGGCCTATTTGGTTGGCGCTACTACCAAGACTCTGTGGTTGCTGCGCAAGAAGCGGCATCGCAAAGCTACAGCAAAGCGATGGATGCATTGCAGGCAAAAGGCATTGAATCAGAAGGCACTATCCAAACTTTTATTGATGCCAATAAAGAGACCGAATACGCAGTTTTGGCTGCAATGCAGTTAGCCAAAGCTCAAGTGGACGCGGGTCAACTGGATGAAGCGTTAGCGCAATTGGAGTGGGCAAAAGGAGCAACCAAGGATGCTGCACTGAAACCTTTGCTGACATTCCGTGTTGCTCGCTTACAGGCTGAGCAAGGCCAATTTGATGACGCATTAACTCAGCTAACCAGCATTCAAGAGAAATCTTGGGCTGGCCGAGTGGCAGAGCTGCGCGGTGATATCTTGATGCGTAAAGGGGATAGTGCAGCTGCTTATGCCGCTTACACCGAAGCGCAACAGGCAGAGGATGCTAGCCAAACTCTGCAAATGAAACTGGATGATCTCGCGAAGTAAGGGCACTCCCTGATGAAGAAGCTGTTCAATCAAGTGCTGGTCGCTGCGGGTGTGTTAGCTCTGCTCGCGGGTTGTGCTAGTGAAGAAGAAAACGTCATTATGGCGCCGTTGCCTGTCGTCAAAAGCGAATTTACGCCGAAAACGCTGTGGAGCGCTTCGGTGGGCGATGGTGTTGGGCACTATTTCTCAAAACTGGCTCCTGATTATGCTTACGACAAAGTCTTCGTGGCGAGTCGAGATGGGGTAGTAAAAGCACTTGATCCGCAAAACGGTAAAGTGATTTGGAGCACGGATCTTGAGATTGAAGGCTCGGCACGCTTGTCCGGTGGTATTACCGCAGCGTTTGGTAAATTATTCATTGGTAGCGAAAATGGCGTAGTCAATGCTTTAGACGCAGAGACCGGCGAACCGCTATGGGCTTCAGCGATTGAAGGCGAAGTGTTAGCCGCCCCCGCGGCAGATAACAACATCGTTATCGTGAACACCAGCCGTGGTGCTCTGATTGCGCTTAACCAAGAAGATGGGGCGCAGAAATGGACGATCAGTACGGAAGTGCCTAACCTCACGCTGCGCGGTGATAGCCGTCCAACAGCGGTTGCGGGTGGTGTATTTTGGGGGACCCCAAGTGGTCGTCTAGCGGCGGCAATTGCTGAACGTGGTCAACTGATTTGGCAACAACCTGTCGGTCAGCCAAAAGGTGCAACCGAGATTGATCGCCTTGTCGATGTGGATGCCTCCCCATTGGTCATCGGTGGCACGTTGTTTACGGTTGGATTTAACGGGCAATTGATCGCGATCGATTTACGTTCAGGCCAGCCAATCTGGAAACGCAATTACTCGTCAGCCACCGACATGGCGACGGATGGTAGCCGTCTTTATCTGGTTACCGATAAAGATCATCTGGTAGCGGTCGATACCCGCAGCGGTACCGAGCTTTGGAGTAATACTCAGTTAGAGCATCGTTTGCTCACTGCGCCAAAAATGATTGATGATTATTTGGTGGTCGGTGACGCGGAAGGTTATCTGCACTGGATTGATCGCAATAGCGGGGAATTTATTGCCCAGCAACTGGTTAATGACAGCGGCTTTGCAGTGGGTCCGCTCGCGCTGAATGACGGTTACGTCATCGTGACTCGTAATGGCCAGATAAAGAAGCTGACGATTCAACAGTAAATTGTGATATGATTCACACGCGGCTCCTGGCTGGAAACAGTTAGGAGCCGTTTTATTGCCAGTGGCATCAGATTGATGGAGAGAAACTGACCATCATAATGATGATAATGAAAGTGGTTATAGGTAAAAATTTAGCGCTTGTGACAGAGTGTTTACCTATAACTACATAAATGAAAGTTTGTAGAGGTTGTTATGGTACCTGTTGTTGCTCTTGTTGGGCGTCCAAACGTCGGTAAATCGACGCTGTTTAATCGACTCACTCGCACACGGGACGCATTAGTCGCGGATTTTCCCGGCTTAACGCGTGATCGCAAATACGGTCAAGCTAAGTTGGGTGAGCACGAATTTATCGTGATCGATACCGGCGGTATCGATGGCTCTGAAGAAGGCGTTGAGACCAAAATGGCACAGCAATCGCTCGCTGCGATTGACGAAGCTGATGTGGTGCTGTTTATGGTGGATGGCCGCGCGGGTCTGACGGTTGCAGATGAAGCGATTGCTCAGCATCTGCGCCGTATTGAAAAGCCAGCAATTTTGGTTGTGAACAAAGTGGATGGTATCGATGCGGATGCCGCTTCGGCGGAGTTCTGGCAACTCGGTATGGATCAGATGTACCAAATCGCCGCCGCGCATGGCCGTGGTGTGGGCGCATTGATTGACCGTGCGCTGAATCCGTTTGCTGAGCAAATGGAATCTGAGCAAGCTCAACTTGAAGATCTGACCAACGAAGAAGATCCAGAAGAAGAGCAGCTAGAGTACAGCGAAGAAGAAGCGGAAGCCGAATACAAGCGCCTGCAAGACTTGCCGATTAAACTCGCGATCATAGGTCGTCCAAACGTGGGTAAATCAACACTGACTAACCGCATTCTGGGTGAAGAGCGAGTAGTGGTTTACGATATGCCGGGAACCACGCGTGACTCTATCTACATCCCAATGAAACGTGATGAGCGTGAATATGTATTGATTGATACTGCGGGCGTGCGTCGCCGTAAGCGTATCAATGAAACCGTTGAGAAGTTCTCGGTAGTCAAAACCTTACAAGCGATTGAAGATGCTAACGTGGTATTGTTGGTGGTCGATGCGCGTGAGAACATCTCAGATCAAGATCTTAGCCTGCTTGGTTTTGCTCTAAATTCTGGCCGCTCCATCGTGATTGCGGTGAATAAATGGGATGGTTTGAGTCTTGACGTCAAAGAACACGTGAAGAAAGAGCTAGACCGTCGACTGGGTTTCGTTGATTTTGCACGCATCCACTTTATTTCTGCACTGCATGGCACAGGTGTCGGTCACTTGTTTGAATCGGTGCAAGAAGCGTATCGCTCTGCAACCACGCGTGTGGGAACGTCTGTACTGACTCGTATTATGAAAATGGCCACCGATGATCACCAGCCGCCTATGGTGCGTGGGCGTCGTGTGAAACTGAAATATGCACACGCGGGTGGTTACAACCCACCGATCATCGTTATCCACGGTAACCAAGTCAACGAGCTGCCAGATTCATACAAACGTTATTTGATGAACTATTACCGTAAATCGCTAGAAATCATGGGTACACCAATTCGTATCCAGTTCCAAAATAGCGAAAACCCATTTGAAGGTAAGACGAATAAAATGACCCTCTCACAAGAGCGACAACGTAAGCGATTGATGAGCATGGTGAAAAACCGCAGAAAATAATTTATAAAGCCCAAGTTTACTTGGGCTTTTTTGTCTCTGAAGGAGAGAGATGCATGACCTATTGCGCAACAGAAGTCACCTTTCCACAAGGAATTACGTCACTAGAGACTCAAGTGATGTTGCTTCAGACTCATCAAAATGGAATGGATATTGTCACCTACAGTACGCCTTTTCACCCTGTCAGTCATATTTGGCCCGATCATCCTGCTGACCGTGGAATCTTAATTTGGCAAGGTAGTGAGTATGCCGTCACTGACTGTGTCGTGGGGGCGATTGAACAAGCCTCGGGTCATTTGTACGTTGGAAATGATATCCCCGTAAAACGTGAAGAGAGCGGCTGGCTCTTTGTGGTCGTTCATCGTCTTGGCGAAGTCATAGCCGCATGCCAAGTGGGCGATAAGGTTCAGTTGCAAGTCGATACCCAATATCAAGCAAGTTTAAGCCGAGGTCATAGCGCAGGGCATTTAGCTTATTTAGCGCTCAATAAAGTCTTAGCACAGGGGTATTGGCGTAAAGATGCAGAGCGTAAAGACCCGCAGGGTTATTTTGACTTCAACAGCTATGCCCAAATCTCAAGTGATGTTACTCCTGATTGTTCAACCGATGTCTATCGTTTGGGGAAAACACTGCGTAAGCGCGGTTTAAATAGTGATGATGTGCTGAGAGATTTAAGTTTTATAGAACAAAAGACTAATGAACAGCTTGCGCAGTGGCTAGCTTTAGCCAGCCCAATTCGTCTTGAGTGCACGGGCTCAACCTTGACCGATTCACGTTATTGGGAATGTGACTTACATGAAGCCAATATCGCACGAATTCCTTGTGGAGGCACACACTGCAAGGGTTTAACCGCCTTTCAGTCGATCCAAGTGACACTGAAACAAGTCGATGAACAGCATATTGAGGCAGTCACTTGCGCGCAGCCCTCAGAATTTTAGTGATCTTTTCACTATATTCTGTCTTAAGTCTTAAATGGTTTTGTTTTTAGATTTTTATTCTTTTTAAAATTGAAATGCAGAATATGTAACTTATGCTTTCGGTGGGTGGTTATATAAAAGTTCTTTTCATGGCAGATCGCTGATCAAAACCTTTTGAGCAGAAGATCCGGTTAGGATCCTGCTTAAAAGAGTATCAGTTATTGGTTAATTAAGTCGCATCGATCTGAGTAGGCGTGATAAAGATCATGGCGTCGGATCCCATCTCGATGAATTATGTGACACAACGCAAAATGATAAGGAGAGTGCTATGGACAACCCATGTCCAACATGTGGCCAAGAATTAGAATGGACAGGTCAGTACCACTGCAGCGCTTGTACGGTAGATTACCGTAAAGTCGGATTTTGCCCTGAGTGTGGCAGTGAATTAGAAAAGCTACAGGCTTGTGGTGCGGCGAATTATTTCTGTAATCAGTGTAATGAGCTGAAATCGAAATCCAAAATCCGTTTTGTCTTCCAACCGCTTAACGGGAATTCACAGTAGAGAGAATCTCACCATCCATTAACTGGGTGACTAAAGTGTCACCCGGTTTCACTTGCGCGCTTTGGCGCACTAACTCACCTTGTGTGGTACGTGTCACCGAATAGCCACGGGCTAAGGTTGCAAGAGGGCTGACCGCATCCAACTTTTCACTCAACAAAGCGAGTTGATGGCGTGATTGGATCAAATAGCGTTGGATCGACTGAGTTATTCGCTGCTCTTGTTGGATCAGATTAAAACGCTGCTGGCGGATCAAGTGAATGGGCGAATGGAGCTCGATCTTATGGCTTAAGCGATCCCTGCGTTGCTGCTGAGTTGCCAGACGTTGCTGTATCTTTTGCTCAAGACGTAAGCTGAGTTCATCAAGTTGCTGCTGCTGGCGCTCTAAACGAGCTTGAGGATGCTGTTTATCAAGCTTGTGTTGTAAACGGGCAAATTGCGTATCTTGCTGCGCCAAATAATGGCGCATGGCACTAGCCAGTTTGGCTTGCCATTGATGGAGTGCTTGCTGTTTATGGCGATGATCACGGCTGACCAATTCCGCCGCTGCAGAGGGGGTAGGGGCACGCACATCGGCGACAAAGTCAGCGATCGTCACATCGATTTCATGGCCTACTGCACTGATAATTGGGATTTCACTCGCAGCGATAGTACGTGCCACGATTTCATGGTTAAAACACCACAAATCTTCCAAAGAGCCACCACCACGACCGACTATCAACACATCGCACTCGGCGCGTGTATTCGCACGACCAATCGCTTGGGCGATTTGAATAGCTGCCTCTTCACCTTGTACGAGAGTGGGGTAGATCACTACAGGCAGATTCGGGTCACGGCGCTTAAGCACGTGCAAAATATCGTGCAAAGCCGCGCCAGTCCGTGAGGTGATAATCCCCACGCAGCGTGGATTTTCCGGCAATGGTTTTTTACGTGTCTGAGCAAACAAACCTTCGGCGGCGAGCTGCATCTTCAGTTGTTCAAACTGCTGCTGCAGACGGCCATCCCCTTCCGGTTGCATGCTTTCAAGAATAATTTGGTAGTCACCGCGCGGTTCGTAAAGAGAAAGTCGAGCTTTGACTAATACTTGCTGACCATTTTGCGGTTTGAAATTCACCAGACGGTTATTGCCTTTGAACATGGCGCATTTAACCTGCGCTTGGCTGTCTTTTAAAGTGAGATACCAATGACCAGAGACGGGAGCGGAGAAGTTGGAAATTTCACCCACCAACCAGACGATCCCCATTTCATTTTCCAGTAATAAACGAACTTCAGAATTTAAACGGGAAACAGTGTAGATATTTCGATTGGCGAGAGAAGAAGACAACGCTGATTCCTCAGACGTGGGTATGGAAATTAGCCTCAATATAATACATATCAAGGGGTGAAATGCAAATAAAAAATGAAAAAATGTGTAGTCAACCGATTGCCTCGGGCGTATAATCCGTCCGCAATATCAAATATAAATCCCTTTGTTACGCGAAACGATGAAGTGGATTTCCGTTGTTAACACTCCTGTTGTGAGATATTGCACATGCTACGAATCGCAAAAGAAGCTCTAACCTTTGACGATGTTTTACTCGTCCCTGCTCATTCCACCGTTCTTCCAAACACTGCCGATCTTCGCACTCGGTTAACCAAAAATATTGCGCTGAACATCCCTATGATTTCTGCGTCTATGGATACTGTTACGGAAGCACGTCTTGCGATCGCTCTGGCTCAAGAAGGCGGCATTGGCTTTATTCACAAGAATATGTCGATTGAACAGCAAGCGGCTCAAGTTCACCAAGTGAAAATCTTTGAAGCGGGTGTGGTTACTCACCCTGTCACTGTCCGTCCAGAACAAACCATTGCTGATGTTATGGAACTTACCCATTACCACGGTTTTGCGGGTTTCCCTGTTGTCACTGAAAACAATGAACTGGTTGGTATTATCACTGGCCGTGACGTTCGTTTCGTTACTGATCTCACCAAATCCGTGGCTGCTGTGATGACGCCAAAAGAGCGCCTTGCGACAGTCAAAGAAGGTGCAACGGGTGCAGAAGTGCAAGAAAAAATGCACAAAGCGCGTGTTGAAAAAATTCTGGTGGTGAATGATGAGTTCCAACTCAAGGGCATGATCACCGCGAAAGATTTCCATAAAGCCGAAAGCAAGCCTAATGCGTGTAAAGATGAGCAAGGCCGTCTGCGTGTGGGTGCCGCTGTCGGTGCAGCACCGGGTAACGAAGAGCGTGTTAAAGCGCTGGTTGAAGCCGGGGTTGACGTTCTACTGATCGACTCTTCTCATGGCCACTCCGAAGGGGTTTTACAGCGTATTCGCGAAACTCGCGCAGCTTATCCACACCTTGAAATCATCGGTGGTAACGTGGCGACAGCTGAAGGTGCGCGCGCACTTATTGAAGCGGGCGTAAGCGCAGTGAAAGTCGGTATCGGTCCTGGCTCAATCTGTACCACGCGCATTGTCACAGGCGTGGGCGTTCCACAAATTACTGCTATTGCTGATGCAGCGGGTGTGGCTAACGAGTACGGTATTCCTGTTATTGCTGATGGCGGTATTCGTTTCTCTGGCGACATTTCGAAAGCGATTGCGGCGGGTGCTTCTTGCGTTATGGTTGGCTCAATGTTTGCTGGTACTGAAGAAGCCCCAGGTGAAGTGATCCTTTACCAAGGCCGCTCTTACAAAGCCTACCGTGGAATGGGTTCACTGGGTGCGATGTCAAAAGGTTCATCAGATCGTTACTTCCAAACCGATAACGCGGCAGACAAGCTGGTTCCAGAAGGCATCGAAGGTCGTATCGCTTATAAAGGCCATCTGAAAGAGATCATCCATCAACAAATGGGCGGCCTACGCTCTTGTATGGGGCTGACTGGCTCAGCCACAGTAGAAGATCTGCGTACTAAAGCTCAATTTGTACGCATTTCTGGTGCGGGTATGAAAGAGTCTCACGTACATGACGTGCAGATCACCAAAGAAGCACCAAACTACCGTCTGGGCTAAGCGTAAACGTTTGCTTAAATGCTTGATGAGTGAATGTGAGGCGAGTAGACTCGCCTCCGTTGAAGAATCCCCCGTATTAATACTCGGCTGATAAGACTGCTAAACAATGACTAAGAATATTCATGACCAACGAATTCTGATCCTCGATTTCGGATCTCAATATACCCAGCTAGTAGCCCGTCGCGTGCGCGAAATCGGTGTTTACTGTGAGCTGTGGAGCTGGGATGTAGAAGAGGCAGACATTCGCGAATTCAATCCGGACGGCATTATTCTTTCGGGTGGCCCTGAAAGCGTGACCGAAGCTAATTCACCACGTGCCCCGCAATATGTGTTTGACAGTGGTGTGCCTGTCTTTGGTGTTTGCTACGGCATGCAGACCATGGCTGAGCAGTTAGGAGGCCGTGTTGCGACTTCTAATGAGCGTGAATTTGGTTATGCTCAGGTAAAAATTTCTGGCGAATCGGCGCTATTTAAAGATCTCGATCTCACGCAAGACGTTTGGATGAGCCACGGTGACAAAGTGGTCGAAATCCCAGCGGATTTCGTGAAAATCGGTGAGACCGATACCTGCCCATACGCTGCGATGGCCAATGAAGAGAAGAAATACTACGGCGTGCAGTTCCACCCCGAAGTGACACACACCAAAAACGGTTTACAGATGCTGGAGAACTTTGTTTTGGGCGTGTGTGGCTGTGAGCGTCTGTGGACGTCTGAATCCATCATCGAAGATGCGGTTGCGCGCATCAAAGAACAAGTGGGTGACGATGAAGTGATCCTTGGTCTTTCTGGCGGCGTGGATTCTTCTGTGGTTGCCATGCTGGTACACCGTGCGATTGGAAGTAAGCTCACTTGTGTGTTTGTGGATAACGGGCTACTTCGTTTAAACGAAGGCGAGCAAGTGATGGAGATGTTTGGTGATAAATTTGGCCTCAACATCATTAAAGTCGATGCAGAAGAGCGCTTCCTAAAAGCGCTAGAAGGCATTGATGAGCCTGAAGCAAAACGCAAAACCATCGGCCGTGTGTTTGTTGAAGTATTTGATGAAGAATCGAAAAAACTCAGCAACGCAAAATGGTTGGCGCAAGGCACCATCTATCCAGATGTGATTGAATCTGCCGCTTCAAAAACCGGTAAAGCGCATGTGATCAAATCGCACCACAACGTGGGCGGTTTGCCGGATGACATGAAAATGGGCTTGGTTGAGCCACTGCGTGAACTGTTTAAAGATGAAGTGCGCAAGATTGGCCTTGAGCTTGGTTTACCTTACAACATGCTTTACCGCCACCCATTCCCAGGCCCTGGCCTTGGTGTACGTGTACTGGGTGAAGTGAAGAAAGAGTACTGTGATTTACTGCGCCGTGCAGATGCAATCTTTATTGAAGAGCTGCACGCAGCGGATCTGTACAACAAAGTTTCTCAAGCCTTTACTGTGTTCTTGCCAGTGCGTTCAGTTGGTGTCATGGGCGATGGCCGTAAGTACGATTGGGTTGTGTCATTGCGCGCCGTCGAAACCATCGACTTTATGACCGCACATTGGGCGCATCTACCTTATGAGTTCTTGGGTAAAGTTTCCAACCGCATTATCAACGAAGTGAATGGCATTTCTCGCGTAGTGTATGACATCTCAGGTAAGCCACCAGCGACCATTGAGTGGGAATAATGCTCCTTTAAGAAGGGGCTGGCACTAACAGGCACTAAATCATATCTAAGTCCGCGTAATTGCGGACTTTTTTATGCAGTAATTGTTATTGTTTTGAGGTTTTTTATATTCAAACTAACCAATTGGTTTGGAGTTTGAATTTTTTATTAACTTACTAATGAATTTCTTAAGTTTCTTAATCTTGCGTTTACTTTGTTTTTTCTATGCATGTAATACTTATTGTGCATTGTTGAATTTTTATTGATTTTCCAATGTGTATATAAATTTAGTATTTTACTTCCTATGATGAGAAATTTTTGTTTACCAATAAATCAGATGGTGAAAGACATGCAGGAAATAAATAGACGTACATTTGTTAAATCCATAATCTATATGTCTGTGGCTACAGCTTTAGCTCCATATTCTCCAAAGTCTAATGCTACAGCAATAAATAAGATATTGGATTTTAATATATTAATACCAGAGTTATTCAATCCACCTCCTAGACTTCATTACCATTATCCAGTGATTATTATCGGTAGTGGATTTGGAGGAGCAGTGAGCGCTCTAAGGTTAGGGGAAGCTGGTATTCAAACAGCGATTCTTGAGCGAGGTAACCGTTGGCCTTTAAGTAAACAACGTAAAATATTTGCTCATGATATGTTGGCAGATGGCAGGATGTTTTGGCATCGCACTTCAACAACGTTTCCGGCTTTAACTTATAGACTGCCATTTTTTAATGTAATTGACTCACGTAGTATAGATAAGTTTTGTGGTGTCCTAGATATCATTGATCGTGAAGGAGAAAATTATAAAGGTGGTTCAGATATATTATTGGGAACTGCAGTCGGTGGAGGTTCTGTTATCTATACTGGCGTAAAAGCAATCCCAAAAGAAAAATATTTCGAACGCCTTTTTCCATCAGAAATATCTTATCAAGAAATGATTGATATCTATTACCCTAGAGTTCAGTCCATTCTCCATTACAGTTATATGCCAGATGATATATATTATAGTCCGTCTTTCAAACATTCACGTGATTGGGATAATGAGGCCGTTAAAGCCGGGTATAAGCCTTATAAAATTGATGGAAATTGGAATTGGGATATTATTAGAGAAGAAATGAATGGTCATTCACTTCCATCAGCTACTATAGGTTTGACTAACTTTGGTAATAGTAATGGGTGTAAGAATAGTCTAGATCAGAATTATATTCCTATGGCAGAAGCGACCGGAAATGTAACAGTTCATCATAATCATCAAGTGAATGAAATTCGCCAAAATGGTGATATTTATGAGATCGATGTAGTTGAGTTAGATCCCTATGGTAAGGTAATTAAAGAAAAAGTCGTCACTTGTGACAAACTCATTATGGCGGCTGGAGCATATCATACACCAAGAATATTAGTACGGGCCAAAGCGAAAGGTTTTCTCTCAGATCTAAACGAATACGTTGGCAAAAACTGGGGAGACAATGGGAATCGCATGGCATTTCGTCAATCTTGGTTTGGATTACCTCAAGGACTTCCACAAGGTTCTCCTTCTGCATCGGCAATCTATGTTACTCAAGACGGAAAAAGTCCGGTGATCGCTGAGAATTGGGCGAACGCAGCGATTGCTGATGTTGGGGTATCTATGACGCTAGCTGTTACTGCTGATTTCAAGAATCGTGGTTATTTTTATTATGATGCTGATAAAGATGATGCAGTATTGCATTACCCGAAATCTTTGGAAGCTGATGCTACGAATGCTGTGAGAGCTGTTAACAACACGATGGCAAGAGTAAATTGGCAGCGTCTCGGCGCTCCAGGCTTTGATGATGTTATTTTCACGGGGGCTCATCCTGTTGGCGGTATGGAGATAGGTAAAGCGACGGATCTTTACGGGCGAGTGAAAAATGTATCAGGTCTATATGTGATGGATGGTTCGTTACTTCCTGGAAATACAGGAGGAGCAAATCCATCTCTTACGATTGCAGCTCTTGCCGAGAGAAATATTGAGCGAATTATTCAAGATGATTTTTAAATAAACATTTTTATATAAAAAATTAAACGGAGATAGAATAAGATTCTATCTCCGTTTAATTTAAAGACGCTTGCATTTCATTTATGTCGATTTAATTTACGGTCTTGTCAGTGATTTTTCTGTGTTTATTCCTTCTCGCACTTACTTGTTAATAATAAAATGAGAGAATGGTCTATATATTATTTGCCTAGGATTTGTATTTATCAACAAGAGAGTAAAGAATTGCTACTGTTTCTACATCAACATTTCCTGAATAATTCTCCGGTCGAAAGTGTAACTGGAACGATCGAATCAATTGTTGGTACACTTGATTATCCTCTGCTTTGGTTGTGTCATAACCATAAGTTTTTAGTTTTTCGAGGATATCATTTTTATTGGGAAGATTTTTTTTAAATTGCTTACAATACTTGATTTTACTTTCTTCGTCATACCAAGCTCCAACTCCTGATAAATGGAGTTCTTTCCAAGGAAAGAGAGCCCCAGGATCACTTTTTCTACCAGGTGATACATCACTATGACCTATGATATTTGTTGGTGAAATATCAGGATAACGTTGTAGAATATTAATGGCGAGTAATTTCAATGCTGCGATCTGTTGTGGATGATAAGGTAAAAAAGTTATTACCCCATTGTCGTCTCTTGCTTGATTCACGAGCTCGATACCTAAAGAGGTGTCATTTAAATTACTTCTACCAGACCAAGCGCTTACACCTGCATGCCAAGCTCTATCATTTTCATTGACTAAGTTGAAAATTCGCAGATCTTTAAATCCAGAATCTATATAGGTAGCATCAGTTGGATCTGGGATAAGGTAATGTGCACTAACTGCATTACTGGTTAATGCTTTAACTGATTCACTAAAATTTAAAGCAGTATAATGAAATATTAAAAATCGAGTGCGTTGGTTAAATCCACTTATAGAACGGTAACTATTGTAATCTATATTAAACATAGTGTTTCCTTAATCTTGTTAATTTGATTAAGTCTTAATTATCAAATGCTTTTGTCTTGTTTGGTTGGTTTTTTGTTGTATTTTTGTCAGGTTTTATTTTCTTGTTAGAATTTTTTATGAGAGAAAATTACTTTTCTATACTAACTGGTTAAAAGTTATTTTACGCTGTGCTTTTATGGGGATGCTACTCTATAAAAATGACTTGTTTTATAGACATCAAGATGTTTACATTTTTCTTTTATATTGTTATTTTTGTTTAAAAGTTATATGTGTTTTTTATATATAATTTGGAAACGCCTCGCAAATTTGTTTTTTTTCTTATTTTTTACTATTAAATTAGTTGTCAATAAGCCTACTCTCAAATGGATTTCCAAGTTGAGAGAGGAACTTTTATCCATGTTTAAACTCAAACATACCGCATGGTGGGTGGCCATGGCGTGTGCATTGCCTGCGCAAGCGGCGATGAATATTCAGCCTGATCCACAAAATCCTGGAGGATATTTGGTGGCTAAAGCGGATATTGCCGCAGCAGAGCAAGCCAAAACCGCCAATCCTATGTATGCCATTTGGTCAAATGCCTTAGCGACCCGCGCCAATGCGATTGTCGATGCGATCGAGCCGGGACTGGCGACAAACCCTGATAACGTGAAACGGGTTGAACGCGTATTTCCTGAGTCTGAGTGGAATTTCCTCACTCACATGGCGGCGCCTGAATACACTTATACCCGTTTCTTGCGTGCGATTGGCAAATTCCCGGCATTTTGTGCGGAGTATACCGATGGCCGCAATTCTGACGCGATTTGTAAAAAATCGATCGTGACCGCTTTTGCTCACTTTGCTCAGGAAACTGGTGGACACATCGCGAAGGACAACATTTCTGATAACCCATTAGCGCTGGAAGAGTGGCAACAAGCGCTGGTGCATGTGCGTGAAATGGGCTGGTCTGAAGGTCAAGAAGGTTATACCACTGGGTGTGGTCAAAATGACTGGCAGAACAGGAAGTGGCCTTGTGCTACTGGGCAAGGTTACTTTGGCCGTGGAGCAAAACAGCTTTCTTACCACTTTAACTACGGCGCTTTCTCCGAGGCTATGTTTGATGGTGATGCAAAAGTATTGTTGAACAACCCCGGTTTAGTGGCTGATTCGTGGTTGAACCTTGCGTCTGCAATCTGGTTCTTCCTCACGCCACAGGCACCGAAACCTGCCATGTTGCATGTGATTGATCGTACTTGGGTGCCTTCACAGCGTGAAATTGATGCAGGGATTGGTTACGGTTTCGGCACCACGATCAATATTATCAATGGTGGTATTGAGTGCGGGGAGCAAAACAAAGATAAAGGGCAGCCGGTTAACCGTATTCGTTATTGGGAAGGCTTAGCGGCGCATTATCAAATCCCTATTGAAGCTGATGAAAAGAATACCTGCTGGCAGCAACTGCCTTACGGCAGCCTTAACCTCAATGGTGCGACCGATGTGCTTTACACCAACTGGGATGGTAACTGGAAATATTACCCAGATCGTCCGGGTGGCTACTCATTTGAATGTGAGTTGGTGGGGTTCCAAACCGCGTATTCTGCTTTGGTGGAAGGGGATTATGAGAAGTGTGTGACTAACCTGTATGGTTCACATGCGAGCTGGCCAAAAGTTCGTGTAGTGGAAAAACTTGATCCATTACCTACCGATCCGACAGATCCACCCGTAGGTGGTGCCCCTGCGTGGGAAGCGGGTAAGGTTTATAACTCAGGTGACAAGGTGAGTTATAAAGGTGCGGTTTACCAAGCTAAATGGTGGACACAAGGTGATGAACCTTCTAAAGGCGGGCCTTGGGCGTTAGTTTCTGGTGAGCCAACACCACCAACTGAGCCAACGCCAAGCGAGCCAGTACCTCCCACTGAACCTGTACCACCATCGGAGCCAACACCAGTGCCGCCAACAGAGCCAGCCCCTACGGATGCCATTGTGTGGCAACCTGGAGTCACTAAGGTCTCGAATGGCGATAAAGTGACCTATAACGGCCAATGCTTTATTGCTAAGAACAGCCCAGGTGTTTGGGAGTCACCCACTCAATCTAACTGGTTCTGGGATAAAGTCTCCTGCTAAGTTTTTGTATTAAAAGTTTTTATTTCATCGCTCAACTTAGGTTGGGCGATTTTTTACTCGCATCTGTAACTAACTGTTTCAACAATCTAAGTTTCCAATAAGATCTTTTTTCTTTTATCTGCCTGTTAATTAAAATCCGCGCGTAATTTTTACAAACATTTTTGAATTCACACTCTGAAGGTAAGTTCACATGTCAACTAAGCTAGCCAACCCAGCACCACTCGGTCTGATGGGTTTCGGTATGACCACCATTCTGCTTAATATCCATAACGCAGGTTTTTTCCCAATCGACTCAATGATTCTGGCGATGGGTATTTTTTACGGCGGTCTGAGTCAAGTTATCGTCGGCATCATGTGCTTTAAACGTGGTGACACCTTCGGTACAACGGCATTTACTTCTTACGGTCTGTTCTGGCTGACGCTGGTTGGTTTGATCGTAATGCCACACATGGGACTGCCTGCAAGCCCTGCGCCTTTCATGGGGTGGTACTTGGCTCTGTGGGGCATTTTCACTGGCTTTATGTTCATTGGTTCTCTGTGCTACCCAACGGCGAAACAAGTGGTATTTGGTTCTCTGACCATCTTGTTTGCTCTGCTGGCTGCTCGTGATTTCACTGGTAGCGAGCTGATTGGTACTATCGCAGGTTTTGAAGGCATCTTCTGTGGCGCGAGCGCTATCTACTTCGCTATGGCACAAGTACTCAATAATGAATACGGCCGTGTTGTTCTGCCAATCGGCGAAAAACGTGTGCAGCCACTGAAAGCGCAAGAGCTTGCTGCATAAGTCAAACATTTGGGAACATGTAAAGGGTTAGCCATCGGCTAGCCCTTTTTTATGGGCGATTTTCAACGGAGTGAGGAGAGGGAAGCTCACAACGTTTGGTGCTGATGATCAATGAGAAGCGCCGCCATGAAGTGAAATTGGATTAAATGATAATTGTTATTATTTACATCTGTGAGTGATGTTGTTAGCATCGTTGCATTATTGATCGGCAGAAGATTCGGCCGAATGGCTGCTTCTGCTGCGTCGTGCGATGACATAACAACACTAACAACGCTCAGTTGGCTGAGTATCAATAAGGATGATGTACTTTCATGGCTATTCCTAAAATCGCTTCTTACCCTTTACCCGCATCATTACCGACCAATAAAGTCGATTGGCGCATTGATGCATCGCGGGCGGTACTGCTTATCCATGATATGCAGGAGTACTTTGTACACTATTTTGACTCGCAGGCAGAACCCATCCCCAGTTTAATCAAGCATATACAACAGCTTAAAGCTCATGCCAAGCAAGCGGGGATCCCGGTGGTCTATACGGCTCAGCCTGCGAATCAAGATCCTGCCGAGCGAGCACTATTGAGCGATTTTTGGGGGCCCGGTTTGAGTGAAGAGACGGCGATCATTGCGCCTCTTGCTCCAGAATCAGGTGATGTTCAGCTCACCAAATGGCGTTATAGCGCGTTTAAAAAGTCGCCGTTATTGGATTGGCTGCGTGAAACAGGGCGGGATCAGTTAATCATTACGGGTGTCTATGCGCACATTGGCATTCTCTCGACTGCGTTGGATGCCTTTATGTTCGATATTCAGCCTTTTGTGATTGGGGATGGCGTGGCAGATTTCTCGCTCAGTGATCACGAATTCAGTCTGCGTTATATCAGTGGTCGTACTGGTGCGGTCAAATCCACTCAACAAGCGTGTTTAGAGATTGCAGCCCAACACTCAAAGCTTACTGGCTTAAGCTTGCGAACCATGCAACACGATGTGGCCGCTGCGCTCAATCTGAGTGTGGATGAAGTGGATGTGCAGGAGAACCTCCTGTTTCTCGGTTTAGATTCGATTCGTGCGATTCAGTTGCTGGAAAAATGGAAAGCCCAAGGTGCTGATATTAGCTTTGCTCAACTGATGGAGCATGTCACTTTGCAGCAGTGGTGGCAGACCATTCAAGCCAATTTACATCAACCTTGCTCTGCGTGATTGAACGAGTTCCCTTCCTGCTTAACACACGGATTCTAAGTAGGAAGGGAACCGCTTATTCAAGGATTCCCTCTACTCACTCATTGTCTTTACATTGATAACGCTAAGCCGAGCGTGTCAAATCGACGACGAAGCGCGTTCTTATCGATTTTTCCAACCGATGTTTTGGGCAGTTGATCGATAAATTGGATTTGATCTGGGATTTTGTAATCGGCGAGCCCCGCTTGGTGTAAAAAACGTTTGAGCTGGATGGTATTCACCGACTGCTCGGGTTTGAGTACGATCACCGCGCAACTGCGCTCTCCTAGGTATTCGTCACTGATGGCAATTAAAGCGGCATCATGCACTGCTGGATGATGTAAAAGCTGATTTTCCACCTCTTCGGCGGCAATCTTTTCCCCTCCACGATTGATCTGATCTTTGGCCCTTCCGGTGACAATCACGTAACCTTCGCTACTGAGTTTGACTTTATCGCCGGTGATGTAAAAACCTTGTGCATTGAACGCTCGTTGATTGTGCTGCTCGGCTCGATAGTAACCGCGAATCGTATAGGGACCTTGGGTTAACAGATACCCTTCTTCTCCGCTAGCGACAGGTAGACCCTGCTCATCAACCACCAGTAATTGATCGTGAGCGGAGATAGGCCGACCTTGAGTTGTAGCAATCACTTCCGCACTGTCATCCAAACGAGTGTAATTGACCAAGCCTTCTGCCATTCCAAACACTTGTTGCAATTGGCAGCCCAAGGCTTGTGGCAGACGCCTTGCGGCCGCTTCACTAAATTTTGCCCCGCCCACTTGCACAAAGTGCAATGAAGAGAGATCGCAGGTGCTTTTTTCTGCGTGATCCATCCAGAGTAGTGCTAAAGGCGGCACCAACGCGGTAACAGTAATTTTATGCTGTTCTATCAATTTAAACGCGTGTTGGGGGGACGCATCTTGACTGAGGATAACGCAGCCACCCGCCCAGAAAACACCGAGTGCGCCGGGGGAGCTGAGCGGGAAGTTATGTGCCGCGGGCAGTACGCACAGATAGCGGGTATGCTGATCAAAACGGCAAATTTCGACACTGGCGGTTACGCTGTAGGCGTAATCATTGTGGGTACGCGGGATGAGCTTGGGAGTGCCCGTTGTGCCACCGGAGAGTTGGAAAAAGGCGATTTGATTCGGGTCGGCATTCGCTTGACAAGATGATGCCGAGTAGCAACTCGCCAGTTCAATAAATTTTGGATCTGTCACTCGAGTTTGGCCGCGTACAATCACATTCTGCAGTGTTGGGCAGCAAGCAAGCAGTTCTTGCGCCAAAGCTTGATAGTCAAATGGTCGTTGAGCGCCATCAATGAGGTAAGCTTTGGCTTGGCTGTGCTGACAAAAATAGCGAATTTCCGCTAAACGGTGAGCGGGGAGCGCCAGAATCGGTCGTATGCCTTGTCGCAGTAAAGCGAAAAAGCATAAATAGAATTCCGCGACATTGCCTAATTGCAGCACTACGTTATCGCCACAGCCTAGCCCAAGTTCGGTAAATCCGGCAGCAAGCTGCTCAATACGTTCGAGCATAGCTTGGTAACGCCACTGCTGATTATCACCGACCAGCGCAAGCGCATTGGGGGTACGCTCAGCACTTTGCTGTAAGTAATCGAGCAAGGTTTTATCTTGCCAGTAGCCTAACTGACGGTATTGAGCGGCAAGCGCCTCTGGCCAAGGGGTAAAATCGGTTGTCATTCTTATCTCCTTAAGCGGTGAGCACATCGTTGAGCTCAATACCTGCCGCAGCCAAGATGGTTTTCATCTTCGCACCCGTCTCTTCCAGTTCGCTTTGTGGTAACGACTGATCGACAATCCCTGCGCCAGCAAAAAGCTTCATTTGGTGAGATCCCACTTCAGCACAGCGAATGGTGACTACCCACTCACCATTGCCACGTGCATCACACCAACCGACCATGCCAGTGAAGTAGCCACGATCAAATTCTTCCAGCTCTCTTATTGCTTGATAAGCCGATTCGCGCGGAAAACCGCATACGGCTGGAGTGGGGTGTAAATCGGCGGCGACTTGCAAAGCACAAACCTCAGGATCGCTGACTTGTCCTTCAAGTAGGGTTGAGAGGTGCAGCATGGTTTCGGTTTCAATCACAGAAGGCACCATGGGGGTGTACAAGTTACGACAGTAGCGGCTCATGATCCGCTCGACTTCTTCGACGACTAAACCGTGCTCATGCAAATCTTTGGCGGTATTGAGCAGTGAGGCACGGCGCTGCGCATTTTCTTGGGCATCTTGACTTCGCGAGCGCGAGCCAGCCAGTGGGTTTGAGATGAGATAGTTTCCGCGTTTGGCGACCAAGAGTTCAGGGCTTGCACCAATCAGCTTTCTCTGCTCGTCCAAGCTGGCCGCAAAAGTATAGCCGTGATGATTAATGGCGAGCAGATTACGCAGCAAGGTCGGTAGTGCTATCTCTTGCTCGGTGGCAATTTCAATGGCGCGCGACAGCACCACTTTAGACAGCCCAGAGTGATGAAACATGTTGAGCAGATGGCTTACACCTTGCTTGTATTGCTCTCCTGATGGCGAGGAGATGAGTTTAGCCACTTGGCGGGAGAGGTGAGCTGGACGGTTTAAGCGCGGGCTACTCGACACGTATAAGGTGCGCGGAATCATAAATCGAGTCGGTGTTTTAGGGTCAAACGGCACTATGCCAAACAGTAATGGATTGTCGCACTCATCACGTTTGGCCTGCTGCAAAAGCTGTTTGGCTTGGTTAGCCAGTTCAGCAAAAGGAATGGCTTGCTGAAAAGCATGAGCGACTCCACAACCGAGCATTGACTGGTTTGCTGAGGCAAAGAAAAACGGTGAGTGAGTGAGTTGGGTATCGATCAGATGTTCAGACATAGTGGTGTATCCGACCACTTCACGCTTCATGACCATGTTGTTTATCCATATTTGCGAGTGAATGGGTTGCGTTGCCAAGCGCAACAGATTACATTTGCTTACATTCAAATGAGAATGGTTTTTATTAATAAATGCAAGCAATTTCCATTTGGTCTGATAATCAAAGTGATGATTGTGAAGGTTGATCTCGTTTGTGATAGGGGATGAAAGATATGTCGTTGGTTAACAGCAAGGTTCTTCTAGTGGGGTCAGCGCGTGGGATAGGGTTCTCCGTGCTTGAACATTTATTGCAAGCGGGAGCGCAAGTGATGGCGGCAGATTGTGAGTGGCAGTTGTTGCTAGAGCAGAGTGAGTCGTTATTGGGGCGTTATCCGGACCAGCTCACTTTAAAAAAACTCGACTTAGCAGAGCCTGAAGCGGTGCGCGAGCAAGTCAATCAATGGGCTGAGCAAGTGGCGGGATTTGATCATCTGGTCTGCTGCGCAGGAATCCTACATGTTGCGCCATTGCATGAAATGCCACTGGAACAAGTGAGTTCCATTTTTACTGTGAATGCTTTTGGTGTATTGGCCTGTATGCAAGGTGTCGCTTCAAGTATGAAAGCGTGTCAGCAGGGGAGTATGGTGATTATTGGGTCTAATGCTGCCAATACCCCGCGCATGTCGATTGGGGCTTATGGCGCTTCAAAAGCCGCATTACACATGCTGGTTAAGTGCATTGGCATGGAGCTAGCCCCTTACGGAATTCGTTGCAATTTGGTCAGTCCCGGCTCTACGCGCACCGCTATGCAGCAACAGCTTTGGACTGAGCAGTATGGTGAGGCGCAAGTCATTGCCGGAGATGCTGCGCAATTTCGGTTGGGGATCCCGCTCAATAAAATTGCCGAGCCAGCGGATATTGCTCAAGCGGTCCTGTTTTTGTTATCCGATAAGGCAGGTCACATCACACTGCATGATTTACGAGTGGATGGTGGAGCCACGCTCGATCATTGATCGTTCATCTTTCAACTGGCGATAGCTTGTGTGGAGGTGGCGGTTGCCAGTGCCGCAGGCTCTGCGAGTAGGCGTGCAACATCTTGATCCACCTGTTGGAAACGGGCGAGTAACTGCTCGAAAAAACGTGGAAACCGCTCGCAATGACTTTGCCAGTGGGGGTGCGGGTAGCTGGCTAAATCTGCGGTGATGTCTAGACAGAGTTCATGCTGGGGTGAGCCACGAAAGGTAAAATTAATCCCTTCTGCAGAGCCTGAAGCCAGCACCTTGAGCTCAGTCTGGCAATCAGCAAAGTGTGGGGACTCAAAAGGCAATATATTGATAAATGGGCTCATAAAGTAACTTTGCTCAGTATTTAGCCCTTGATCTTGTTCTATTTGTTCAATGCGATAGCGGCCATGCAAATAGAGTGAGCGTAGCGCTTGCCCTGACTGTTTAAGGTAGTTGCCGAGCGAGGTTTGCTGCGCGGAAAGACGCAGCAAGGGCAGCGAGTTAACCATTAAACCGGGCACATTAGCGGCCACGCTGCCCCATCGGTTCATAAAGGGCAGCCACAGCCAAGGCGTATCAGGTTCAGCCGATTCCAAATAGAGCGCACACAGCGCGACTAAGGCATCAGGCCAGCCAATCTGACTCGCGTTAGCGAGCTTGAGTAACAAATGGTTGAGTTGGCTATCGAGTGTGTAAGAGAGGCTCACGGCATGGCTGAGTTGAGGATCATAGGTTGTAGAGGTGAGCGCTAAGTCGGGAGCTTCGCGTAAATAGCCTTGCCAAAACTGCTTATCTTGCCAGTAGCGATGGCTGGTAAGATAAGCCGCCTCTTCTTCCAGATAGGATTGATAAGGTTTAAACGCGGCAGTTGGCGTCTGCCCACTGAGCAAGGATTGGTAATGCTGACTGAGGCGCTGCTCAAACAGCATCATGCCATAACCGTCCAGCACAATGTGGTGCGTACGGGTATAGATAAGGTGCTCATTGTGTGACAAACGATACACTTGATGGCTCGTTATTGGCGCGTCAATCAGTGTGGTTGGGCGCTGTAAATCCTGCTCTATTTGCCGCCAAGCTAAAGGTTTTGCTTCAAGGTGGATGCTGAGGTCTTGATAGTCGATAGTCGGAGAAAATGGATGCCAATACAGCTCACCTTGCGCAGAAAAGCGAGCACGGAACAGATCTATCTCACTGACGGTTAAATGCAGTGCGCGCAGCAAAAGTGTGGTGTCTAAAGGCCCTGTCAGGCGTAGCGAATGGGCAACGGTGTCGAGATTAATGTGAGGATAAGCCAGATGGCGCTGCCAAAAAGGCTTTTGAGCCAATAACATAGACACGATATTAAGCCTTATCCAGTTGGAGAATCATAGTTACTCTTTCGCGTGAGGCGCTGTTTGGTGGCTTGGTTGCGAGCCTGGGGGGGCATGGATATACTGAGTTCACTTTTTACTCACCCCTCTGTCTCTAGAGTCCAGCCTAAGATGATTGATGAGCGATAGTAAACTTTTAACGAAATGAGAATCAATATTACAATGAAAAATATTTTTATTTTATTGTCTGTGATATTGGGTTGCCTGTTCAGTGGTCTTGTCAGCGCGCAGCAGAATGTTTGGCCAAGAACCTTTCAGAATGCGGACGGTTCAATCACGACGATTCCCTCTCAGCCAAAGCGAATTTTGTCGACGGCCGTCACGGTGACCGGAACACTGCTGGCGATAGATGCGCCAGTCATTGCTAGCGCTGCGACCACGCAAAGCACCTTTTTTGAGCAGTGGCGAAAGCTGGCAGAGCTGCGTCAAGTGAAAAAACTTTGGCCTGCGGGAAGTGTCGATCTCGAATCGGTGTATGTCGAGCAACCGGATTTGATCGTGGTTTCCATGATAGGCGCGGATTCCGCTCGCGATCAAATTCCGCTTTTACAAGCGATTGCACCGACCATCTTGGTCGATTACAGCGATCAAACTTGGCAATCTTTGGCGCAGCAGTTGGGGCTTGCTACCGGACTTGAAGATCAAGCGGAGCGCACAATACACAATTTTGAGCAGTGGACAAAGCAAGTGCGAGATGTGCTGGATCTGCCCAAGGGGCGCGCCAATATTGTGAGCTACCATGGCCCCGGTGTGGTCAATGCGGTGGCGAAAGCGCAAAGTGCTCATGCTCAACTGTTGCAATCGGTCGGGGTTGCGTTGGAGGAGCCAGATCCAGCATGGCAAGCGGGTTCCATCGCCCATCGAGATTTTCTGCGCATCCATTATGAGCATTTAACTCAGTTGCAGGCTGAGACCACGTTTCTTATCACGATGACCGATCAGCAAGCTCAAGCTTTTCTCCACGATCCGATTTTGAAAAACTTGCCTTCGATCCAGCGCAAGCAAGTTTATGGATTGGGTGAAAACTCATTTCGCATTGACCTGTTCAGTGCCCGAGAAATCATTAACTCACTGCTGCGACGCTTTGCTGGCGAGCAAGCACAATCTTTAGTCATGCCATGAATGAGGCGATGGGAATCAGAGTTGCGTCCTCAAAGCGAGAAAATCCGACGTTGGCTGGGCGTGATTACTGGTTAATGGGGTTGATGCTGGTGGCATTGATGGGATTGACGATAAGCAGTGTGTTTGTCGGATCTCGCGACATTCCTTATGCCGTGACTTTCGATGCGCTGTTTCATTTTGATGAGCAGAACACTCAGCATCTTCTAGTGCATTACCTACGTGTGCCGCGCACGGGGTTAGCGATATTGGTGGGCGCAGCGCTTGGTGCTGCAGGCGTTATCATGCAAGCGATGACGCGTAACCCATTGGCGGATCCGGGCATTTTGGGTGTCAATGCGGGCGCAATCTTGATGGTGGTGATTGGCATTGCTGGGTTTGGTCTAACCGATATGCTGCACTATTTGTGGTTTGGCTTATTTGGCGCGGCAGCAACCAGTGTGGGCGTTTATCTGCTGGCAGGTATCAATCAATCCCCCAATCCCGTTCGAGTGGTGCTGGCTGGTGCGGCGATGACGGTGGTGCTCTTGTCTATGACTCATTTGATTATGCTCAATAGCGCCCAAGAGGTGTTTAACCAGTTTCGACATTGGTCGATTGGCTCTTTGCAAGGCAGAGGATATGAAGTTTTGCTGCCGACAAGTGTATTCGTACTACTCGGGTTGATCGCGGCTGTCTTGCTCGCCCGCGGATTGGATACTGTGGTACTTGGGCATGACGCGGGCAAAGCATTAGGCGTCAATCCGTTATGGATCTGGATCGCTTCTGCCGCCGTAGTCACGCTGTTGGCTGGCACTGCAACCGCAGCGGCTGGGCCAATCAGTTTTCTTGGCTTAACCGCACCCCATTTAGCGCGGCTTTGGGTGGGCGCTGAACATCGTCGCTTACTGCCTTACTCTATGTTGCTTGGGGCGCTGTTATTGTTAGGTGCCGATCTGGCCGGGCGGCTAATCGGTTCAAACGATGAAATTAGTGCAGGGATCATGGTCGCCTTAATCGGAGGGCCAGTCTTTGTGCTATTGGTGAGACGATGGAAACTATCACATCTGTAGCCCCAGAAGGTCGGTTGAATCAAACTCGTTTTTGGCTGTGGCGAAAAGGGGCATATACGCTGCGCATTGAGCGGCGCAACATTGCTGTTGCGTTGGTGCTAAGCCTTATTGTTTTGGCCTTGGTTGTGCTTGCGATCTGTGTCGGCAAATTGCCGATTTCAATCTCTGACGTCACTGCCATTTTATTGGGGGAAGTTACCTCAGGGTTCAAACGACAAGTCTTGCTCGATATCCGTTTACCTCGGATTTTCACGGCGCTGTTTGCTGGCGCGGCCTTAGGCCTTTCCGGCGCTATTTTCCAATCGATCTCTCGTAATCCGCTTGGTTCTCCGGACATCATTGGTTTCACCTCTGGCGCGGCCACCGGGGCTTTGCTGCAAATTATTTTATTTGCCGGCAGTGGGTTAGCCGTGGCTTTTTCGGCGATTGCTGGCGGAGTCATGACGGCCATCGCGGTCTATCTGTTGTCGGTAAAGTCAGGAACGGTCGGGCGCTATCGGCTAGTGCTAACCGGGATTGGCGTGGGTTCAGTGTTGACGGCGCTCAATGGCTTGCTGCTAGTCAAAGGCAGTTTAGACAGCGCCATCACCGCCAATTTATGGCTATCGGGCTCACTGCATGCCCGAGAATGGAGCCACGTATTTCCTGTCATGTGTGGCGTGTTGATGCTGCTGCCGCTTATCAAAGGTCTTGCACGCTCATTACAAATGCTTGAGATGGGGGATGAGATTGCCCGTCAACTTGGGGTCGCAGTCGAGCCGATACGCTTATTCATGATTCTCGCCGCGGTGACTTTGGCGGCATTAGCGACAGGAGCCGCAGGACCGATCGCCTTTATCGCTCTGGCCGCTCCTCAACTTGCCGCTCGCTTGCGTCAAACCGCCAATATTCCGCTGGTGAGTGCAGGTTTAATGGGAGCTTGCTTACTGTTAGGGGCTGATTTGCTCACTCAGTGGATGCCGCTCGCCTTAACCCTCCCCATCGGGCGAATTACGGGATTGGTTGGGGGCATGTATTTATTGATGTTATTGATGCGTTCAAAAAATACGGTTTAAACCGCATCACATGCCAACAGGTTTTTAAGCTATTTGCGCGCAGCCGTCAGCCCGTACTTTGAGCCATTCGACGCTGTGCGGAATAAAGAGAATTTTGATTGAGTGAAATGCCGTTATGGACACAATTTGGGATGCAGGCTTACAGAGCGCCGTATTAAAGGCCAAAGATCACAGGCTTAAGGCTGAGCGACTGAGTTTGGGTTATGAAGGAAAATCGGTGTGTAATGCGCTGGATTTGGCGATTCCGCACGGGAAATTTTCGGTGATAGTTGGGCCTAATGGCTGTGGTAAATCAACCTTGCTAAAAAGCTTGTGTCGTTTACTCAAGCCGCTGGCTGGGCAAGTATTACTGGATGGTCAGAATATTCACCACTTACCGACCAAGGTGGTAGCCAAGCAGCTCGGATTACTGCCTCAAAGCGCGTTGACACCAGAAGGGATAAAGGTGGTCGATTTGGTCTCGCGTGGGCGTTATCCTCACCAAGGGCTATTTCGCCAGTGGAGTAGGGCGGATGAACAAGCGGTAGAAGAGGCGATGCGAGCCACTCACGTCTATGAGCTTGCGCAGCACAGTGTGGATCAGCTTTCCGGTGGTCAGCGTCAGCGGGTTTGGGTCGCCATGGCGCTGGCGCAGCAAACGCCGTATTTACTGCTTGATGAGCCCACCACTTATCTTGATATTGCTCACCAAATCGAACTGCTCGATCTCTTTTGGCGGCTTAATCGTCAGCAAGGACATACTCTAGTCGCCGTGCTGCACGATCTGAATCAGGCGTGTCGTTACGCCGACCATCTGATTGTGTTGCAAGAAGGCAAAATCGTCGCGCAGGGCGATCCACACTCTTTGGTGACTCCAGCGTTGGTTAAGCAAGCCTTTGGGATTGATTGTGTGGTGATGCCCGATCCTATCTCCAGCACGCCTTTGATTATCCCTTATTCGTTAAAGCGCGGTTAAACATGGCTTTTATGATTTCAATGCCAGCGATTGAGCTGGCAGGATTGACTATTCAGGTTTGCCAATTCGATCCTCAGCAATTTGATGAGGATCAGCAGCGCTATTTAGCCTCTCCCGTCTACCATAGCCTGCACAAGGCCGTGGTTAAGCGCCAAGCAGAATTTGTCGCAGGACGTAAGTTAGTGCAGCAAGCGCTCAAACAGATCGGACAGGGTTACGATAGGCCAATTGCTATCGGAACCCATCGAGAGCCAATATGGCCTGCTGGGATCACAGGTTCGATCGCCCATTGTGACGGTTGGGCAGTATGCACTGTGCTTAAGGCAGAACACCTCTCGCTTGGTATTGATATTGAACATCGGCTCGCACATCAAACCGCTAGTGAGGTGCAAGCTATGATCGGTACCGCCCAAGAGTGGGCGCTGTTAGCGCAACAGTTCGATCTCGCTTCAGCGGTGACTTTGCTGTTTTCTGCAAAAGAGAGTCTATTTAAAGCGCTATTCCCACAAGTACAAATCTACCTTGATTTCAGCGATGCCCAGCTCATTGGGTTGGATGGCAACCAACTTACCTTGCGGCTGAGCATTGATCGTAAACCGTTAATACCTGATGCGGATTATAAGGTGCATTTTGTATGGCAGGAGAGTCGTGTAATCAGTGCTATACGGCAAATAAAAAGGGTTAGCGAATGCTAACCCTTTGACTTATTTATGTTGTGTTCACTGCTTTTTCTTATAGTGAGCTAGTTTGCTCTACCCTTTGGGTCTCTTTCACTTCCGCGGTTGGGGCTTTGCCCGTTTTGCGAAGGTATTTTCCTTCCCAGTACGTCGCTCCTTTGATACCAAGCTTCACTGGGTTGAAGGTAAATTCGGTCACACCTTGTTTTTGCTGATCTTCATAATCTTTCAAAGCCGCCATGGTTGGCTTAGACATAAAGAAGATGATGATGATGCCGACAATGTTGAGCCAAGCCATTAAGCCTACCCCGACATCACCCAGCGCCCATGCCAAGTTCGCGGTTTTCACTGTGCCGTAGAATACCGATGCCATCAGTACAAGTTTGAGCACAAACATCAAACCATCGACTTTGAAGGTACGGCGGATATAGGCCACGTTAGTCTCAGCGATGTAGTAGTAAGCCAAAATTGTAGTAAAGGCGAAGAAGAACAACGCAAACGCCACGAACGGTTTACCAATGCCGGGGAGGGCACTATCTACCGCAATTTGGGTAAAGGCTGGGCTGCTGGCAATGATGTCCGCTGGCAGGTTTTGCACAAGGAACATGCCTTCAGCGGCACCGTGAACGTTGTAAGCGCCGGTGATCAAAATCATGAACGCGGTGGCTGAACAGACCATCAAGGTATCAATGTAGATAGAGAAAGACTGTACCAAACCTTGCTGTGCTGGGTGTTCTACACTGGCTGCCGCTGCGGCGTGTGGGCCAGTACCTTGGCCTGCTTCGTTAGAGTAAACCCCACGTTTTACCCCCCAACCAATCGCCGCACCTACGCCAGCCATTGGTGAGAATGCGTCGCCGACGATCATCGCAATAATGCGTGGAACTTCACCGATGTTGAGCAGAATGATCACGAACGCAGTGATGATGTACGCCAGCGCCATAAAAGGCACCACGATCTGAGTGAAGCTTGCGATACGTTTTACGCCACCAAAGATAATGAAGCCAAGTAGGATTGAAATCACCGTACCGGTGAAAATTTTGGCAAAGCTAAAGGTGCCGAGTGCGGTTTCAATCATTGGGCCTGAGCCAAATGCTGACTCAACGGCGTTGCCGATACTGTTAGATTGCACGCCAGGCAGCAACACCCCACAAGCAAAGATGGTCGCAATCGCGAAGACCCAAGCGTACCATTTTTGACCCATGGCTTTTTCGATGTAGTAAGCGGGGCCGCCACGGAATTCACCGTTGTCTTCTTCTTTATAAATTTGCGCCAGAGTGGATTCTGCATACGCGGTGGCGGCACCAAAAAACGCAACCATCCACATCCAGAATACCGCACCCGGGCCACCGAAACCGATAGCGGCAGCAACCCCAGCAATGTTACCAGTACCCACACGGCCTGAGAGTGATACGGCGAGCGCTTGGAAAGAGGAGATCCCTTTTGAGGATTCTTTATTATTCAGAAGTAGGCGCCACATTTCGAAGAAGTGACGAACCTGTACAAAACGAGTCAGAACGGAATAAAACAAGCCAGCGCCGAGGCAGAGATAAATCAGCGCCGGACTCCAGATGATTCCATTCAGAAAATCAACAAATGACTGCATAAGTAGTTTCCCTGTAAATGAGTTGTTGTGTTTATTGTGTCTGTTGTGTGTTCGGTATATTAATCTTTTTGTAACTCAAATGTTAATTCTTTTATCTGGCAAAGAATGGATGCGTGACGCTGAACACAAAAACTGTTTATTCGTTGTACAACGGGCTGAGTATTGGAGGGTGTGGTGAATTTTTGGTCAATCTGGTGGGTGATATGTGCTAGATAAAAATTTTATGCTTTGGTTAAGTAGGATAAAAATAAATAAGAAATGACCATAATTTAGTCAGCTTATTGGAGTTTTACACTGTGGATGGCGTGCGGATTGTGAGAGATGACTCTGCCATGCTCCTGCAGGCAGAGCCAAAAAGCCGCGCATTTAAGATGCTTTCGGATAACGGAACAGATCTAGCCCCAAACGGCTGAGCGGGCTTTCGCCATGGGTGAGCACATCGGCCAGAATACTGGCGGAGCCGCAAGCCATGGTCCATCCCAGTGTGCCATGCCCAGTATTGGTATAGAGATTGGTATAGGGAGTGGCACCGATGATTGGTGTGCCATCGGGAGTCATGGGACGAAAACCGGTCCAGAATTGCCCTTTTGCAAAATCACCGCCGTGCGGAAACAAATCACGCGCGACCATCTCAATCGTCGCTTTACGTGCTTCTGGAATCGCTGGATCAAAACCCGCTAACTCAGCCGTTCCCGCCACGCGGATCCGATCGGAAAAGCGAGTCAGCGCAACCTTATAGGTTTCATCCATCACGGTCGATTGCGGCGCAAATTTTTCATCAATAATCGGTAAGGTTAACGAGTATCCTTTTACTGGGTAGACAGGTATTTCAATCCCCAGCGGTTTAAGCAATGAGGTCGAATAACTGCCCAATGCGACCACATAAGCATCCGCTTTGAGCAAGCCTAAATCGGTTTGGACACCGATGATCTTTTTGCCCTCACAAACCAATTGCTGAATGTGACAGTCAAAATGAAAACGTACACCCTGTTGCTTGGCCAGTTCGGTTAGTTGTTGGCAAAACAAGTAACAATCGCCCGTTTCGTCATCCGGCAGCCATAGACCGCCCACCAGTTTTTCCTGCACAGGGGCGAGCCCCGGTTCATGAGTCAGACACTGGGCGACATTCAGCAATTCAAAACGTACGCCACTTTGCGCTAGAAGCTGCATGTCTTTTTCAATCGCGGTTAACTGCTTTTCATCACGAAATACTTGCAAAGTGCCGCGTTGGCGGCCTTGGTAATCGAGCGAATAGGTTTGATTGAGTGCTTTTAAACACTCGCGGCTATAGTTGGCAATCGCCAACATCCGCGATTTGTTAACTTGGTAGCGCGACAACTGGCAGTTGAGCAGCATCTTGCCCATCCAGCTCAGTAATGCAGGATCAAGCGAGGGTTGGATTTTGAGTGGTGCATGTTCTTCCAGCATCCATTTTAGAGCTTTTTGCGGAATGCCCGGCGCAGCCCAAGGGGAAGAGTAGCCATAGGATATTTGCCCTGCGTTCGCAAAGCTGGTTTCTTCGGCGCTACGTGGTTGGCGATCGACGACGGTGACATCATGGCCTGCCTGCGCAAGATACCAAGCGCTGGTTAATCCAACCACACCACTGCCTAAAACCAAAACTTCCATGCTTGACTCCTCTTGCCTCGATTGGCTCAGTCTCTGAAGTTTTCGATTGTTTAACAATCGAGAAAAATTTCCCCCACCTTTTAGCCAAACCTCGAGCAAATTTCAACCGTTGTCGCCTCGCAATGTGAGGCGCTTGAGCAGAGTCTTGCTTATCGTTCAATATCTTTCCTGCCTGCAACGCCAAGTCGTTGGAGCAGACCTCGATGGTGGCTAATCGATAGGGCGACAAATTTCTAAGGGATAAGTGACGCTCTAGTGATCGCTTCCTAAACTAATAGGGCATATCTAAGGCGTGGAGAGTAAAGGATGGCCAAGCAACCCGAGACCTGTTGTTACTGTAGCCCTAGTGGTTGGCAATGTGACCAAGCTGCAGGAGAAAGTGGCTTATGCTATTGGCACGACCCAGTGATAGATAAAAGTCGAGATGATGTGAAAGAGAAGGTCGAGGCTTGGGCGCATTCTGGACGTCCGCTCGATGGTTTTCAATTAGCGAAAACGGACTTACAACACATCAACTTAGTGAATCGTGGCAGCGCGAGTGGGTACTCTTGTCGGCAAGCGGATTTTTACCGCGCAAATCTCTCTCATGCACATTTTTTTAAACTCGATTTACAAGGCTCATCATTAATGAAAGCCAATCTCTCTGGAGCAAACTTGCACTGTGCGCGGTTGGGTGACGTGAATTTTCTCGGTGTTGAGCTTTCGAAAACTCGTCTCGAAAATATTGAGTGGGGGGCATCTTTTAAACAGGAAATCGAGGCTTTGAAAGCTCGAAGTGCGCGAGATTCTGCGAAGGAAATTGCCCTTTATCAAGAGCTTGAGGAAGTGTGTCGCAACATACGTAAACAGTGTGAAATGCAAGGTTTGTTCGAAGAAGCGGGGCGGTTTTTTAAACGAGAAATGCGCTTTCGTCGCTATCAAATGCCACGACTGAGTCTAAGTCGTCTGATCTCAAAAATTGTCGACCTGTTTTGCGGTTATGGTGAGGATCCTCTGCGAGTTGTGGCGTTTTCGATTGTCGTGATTTTGAGCTGTGCCGTGAGTTATTACTTATTAGGCACGACCATCAGCAACCCGCTTTACCCCAATGCTCAAGGGTGGCAGAAAGAGGTATTTGAGTTTATGAACTCTATCTATTTCAGCGTAGTCACCTTTACAACCTTAGGGTATGGCGATATCTCACCGCACGGTTTTGCACGTTTTATTGCAGCCTTTGAAGCATTTATGGGCAGTTTCACCATGGCGTTGTTCGTGGTGGTTTTTGTTAAAAAAATGACCCGTTAAGCGGGTTATTGTTGTCATTCTAACCAGTCGATAAAGATCAACAACGGAATAGACTGATACTTCGGTTTGGAAGAAGGTATTCTTGGCGTCATTGATATACGCTTCCTCGTTGACGTTGCAGCGGGTGATCTTGATTTATCTTCACTTGCCAGCGATCCGCAATGTTACGAGTTTGGGTATAGATGTTATCTTGCAAAGACGTCAGCTAATGGTTTGAATGCCATGCTGAACAAGGAGTGATTATGTTCCATGCCCATGTTTATTTTGACCCAGACCAAGCGATTGTCGCGGAGCGCTTTCGCCAACAAATTGCCCGTGAACGCCGTGATGTGATCGCTTTATTTGGTTTAGTTCCGCGTCGTGTTGGCCCGCATGTTAAGCCGATGTTTGAAATGCATTTTCGCGATAACCAACACGGCTTACTGGAATGGTTAGAGGAAAATCGCGGCGCGCTGAGTGTACTGATCCATCCGGTTTCGGGCGATGATGCTTATGACCATCAAGACGACCGCATCCGCTGGCTCGGTGAGCCGTTAGGTTTAAATCGCACCATTTTCCGTTATACACAGTGAGTTCTCTTAGGCGGTGACTCAACGAGTTGATTAAATCAGAATTGAAGATAACCACATAAAAACCAATAAGATTTTTATCGCTACGGCGAACTTTGAATCGCTTCATGCTTAGCGGAGTCGAAATCCATTGTAATAGGGCGACTCAATAGCCACAGTGGTGATGCGATGTTAGTAAGAAAAGTTTCTAGAGATTTGGCTTGTGCCCAAGCGCGAGAAAATTGGTTGGCCTATTGGCAGCACTTTAGCCGTGATAATCAGGCGTTTTGCGCTGAGATTAACTGCTTAACGCCATCTTCTCAGGCGATGCTAGTGAAATGCGATAAAGATGAAGAAGGGGTATTTGTGATCCCACTTTGTCAGTGTCACAGCAACAACTTAGAAGGAATGTTGGAAATAGGGGAGAGCACCGAAGTGATCCCCTTTCACTACACTTTGTAACTCATGCCTGATGCATTCGGCATGCTGAGTGGGTTAGCGCTTTTGATAAAGTCGTTCGGGACGGCCCACCCGACCATGCTGAATACAGGCTTCCAGAAAACCACTGGCCACACAATATTCCAAATAACGTCTGGCCGTGGTTTTGCTGATCCCAATCGCTTGTCCTAACAATTCTGCGGTGTAGGCCGCTTGCGGTTCATGGTGATAAATCTCTTGGATTTTGATTAAGGTCAGCTCATCAATCCCTTTCGGCAACCCATCAAGCTGCTCGGTTTTGGCTTGAAAATTAAACAGCTCATCGACGTGTCTTTGATTCACACTGTCATTGGCGCGCAGCGAGCTGATGTACTTCAGATACCGTTCCAGCGAGTTTTGTACTCGATCGTAGGCGATCGGTTTTAACAGGTAATCAAAAACCCCGCAGCGTACGGCTTCGCGCACGGTCTCCATATCCGAAGCGGCAGTGATGAAAATGACATCCGGCGCTTGCGGTTGATGGGTTAGCTCTTTCAAAAACTCAATGCCACGACCATCAGGCAGGTAGTTATCCAAGAAAATCAGTTTAGGTTTGAGAATGCGCACCATATTGCGCGCTTCGTTGATACTTTGAGCCACGCCGACTGGGCGAAAGCGGGCGGTTTGTTTGAGATAAAAGCTGTGCACGTCAGCAATACTCGTTTCATCCTCTACGATCAATACGTCGATTAATTCCATCATAATCAAACTCTTCTTATGCCCGTTCGGCAAGCGCTGGAAGGTTTTCCGCCGCAAGCGTTTTGGGTCTATTGGGAATAAAAATAGAAAAAATAGTCCCTTGCGGCTCCGCACTGTCGATAAGAATCGATCCATGAGCCTGAGTGACAAATTGATGGACAAGGTAAAGTCCGATACCGTGTCCTTCTTGGTTTTTGCTACTCACTCCCTTGAGAAACAAAGTTTGCGCGATGTCGGCCGAGATCCCGATGCCGTTGTCCGCCACTTCAATCACCAACTCCGCACCGTTATCGGTCAGCAGCAGAGAAATGGTTTTATTGCTGTGTGGATTTTTTAGCGTGGCTTCAAACGCGTTATCCAGCAGATTGCCAAGTACCGCCGCCAGTTCATCTGAAGTCATGCACTGCGGCTCTTGGTGCAGATGCGATAGCGGATCGAACTCTAAACACAGTCCTAACTCTTTGGCGCGGCTGTATTTCCCCAGCAGTAACCCCGCGATCACTTTCGGGTGAAAAGTTTGGGCGATGAAATCGATCAGCTGTTGCTGCTCTGCCGTTTCGCGGCGAATGGTTTTCACTGCTTCGTCGTACGCACCGATTTGAATTAAGCCGCCGATGGTTGAGAGGCGGTTGGCAAACTCGTGACTCATCACGCGCAGATTATCGTTATGTTGACGGATCTGGGTGAGCTGCGAGGTGAGTGTGTTAAAATCATTGCGGCGACGAAAGCTGACCACCCAGCCGATTTGTTGCTGCCCAGAGTTGATTGGTACCCGATTCGCGACCAAGGTTTCACCATTACAGCTGATCAGTTCATCTTGCTGGCTGACACGGTTTTGCTGCGCCAACTTGCCAAACGGGCTTGCGCCCATAAAAAAGCAGGTTGGAGTGATGAACTCTTGAACATTACGCCCAATCAAATGGGTCGGCTGATGGGCAATGCCCAAAATATTCAGTGCCTTAGCATTGACGGACAGGATTTCCCCTTTCAAGCTGATCGCGACGATACCTTCATACACACTTTGTAAAATCGACTGCTGTAGGTTGAGGTTCATGGCGATCTCTTCCGGCTCCATATTGAACATCTGCTGTTTGATATGGCGGGTAAAGATCCAAGCGCCGAGCGCAGAAAGCAGCATTAAAAGCAGCACAGTGAAAATCACTGGGTAGGAGTAAACCCGCAGCCAACTGCTGATGTTATCGAGCAGGTAGCCAACAGAAACCACGCCGAGGATCTCTCCCGAAGGGGCGACAATCGCGGCTTTGCCACGAATGGCCCAACCTAGGCTGCCTTTTTGGGTTGAGGTGTAATATTCGCCCTCTTTTAATGCGCGACGGCTGTCACCGCCTTGCATCGGTAAACCAATTTTTTGCTCATCCGGATGCGCGATGCGAATGCCATTGGCATCACCAATCACAATAAAATTGGCATCCGAGATGCGTTGTAAACGATCGATTTTGGCCTGCACTTCAGCAAGCCGATTTTGTTGGATCAGCACAATGAGATTGGGGTCGGTCGCAATTTCGCGCGCTTGGATTAGCGCTTTGGTGCTGATCTGATCTTGTAAGGTTTCACTTAAGGTTTGATGAAAAAAGCCAGCCACCAGCGAAAGCTGGATCACCACCATAGCCACCAAAAGAGCGCCGACCCTCTGTTGAAACGAAAGCGTCTGGCAGACCTTGGTGTGTAAAAATTGCGTGAGGGATATGTTCATGCCGGCGAGTCTATCCTTGCTATAAATGAGGCTTATTGATTGGGGTCTAAGAAACCCCAACCAATTATGTTTAGCCCATCACATATTTGATCATTACCCCAGCGGCGACCGCAGAACCAATCACCCCCGCGACGTTTGGGCCCATGGCATGCATCAGCAAAAAGTTCTGCGCATTGGCTTCAAGCCCAACCTTGTTGGAAACGCGTGCCGCCATCGGTACAGCCGAAACTCCAGCTGAGCCAATCAGCGGATTGAGTTTGGTAGTGGTTAAACGGTTCATCAGTTTCGCCATCAACACCCCAGCCGCAGTGCCGACACAAAACGCTACAATACCGAGCACCAAAATGCCGATGGTTTGAGGCTGCAGGAACTTATCAGCCATCAGCTTGGAGCCGACGGACAAGCCAAGGAAAATGGTCACTATGTTGATGAGGGCGTTTTGCGCCGTATCGGATAAACGCTCCACCACGCCACATTCACGCATCAAGTTACCAAAGCAGAACATGCCGAGCAGTGGCGTTGCCGAAGGCAGCAAGAGAGCAATCAAGAGCAGCAGTAGGAGCGGAAAGCCGATTTTTTCCAGCTTGTGCACCTGACGCAGCTGCTGCATCTGAATTTTACGCTCTTCTTGCGTGGTAAGCGCACGCATGATCGGCGGCTGAATCATAGGCACTAACGCCATGTAGGAGTAAGCGGCGACGGCAATCGCTCCCAACAATTCAGGTGCGAGCATACTCGATACATAAATCGCGGTTGGGCCATCAGCCCCGCCGATGATGCCAATCGCCGCCGCTTGCGCCACG
>NZ_WPDC01000008.1:0-75637 GCF_035615595.1 Vibrio sp. R-1
CATCCCCACGCGAGAGGTTAACTGGCTAAAAGTGCGATTGGATTGCCAAAATACCAACTCTTCCGCAGTCAAATGCATCGCATTCGATGACTGCAAAACATGGGCAAAAGGCACATCAAAATCCGTCACTGACCACGCGAACTGACGCTGTGGATCATGAGGCACAAGTAAACGCCCATCCGACGATGGCAACAACAAAAGGCTATCACTCAGATCTAAGCCTTGAGTCAGCAGATCAACAAATTGCAGCGCAAGCTGGTGGGACTTCCTTACCCCCACCAATTGGGTTGCAAACGCCAGCCATTGACTCATGGTTACGCTACCTCTCCGATAAATTCACCCGCTTCTGCCGCTAAACGAATGCGCTCAACGGGCGCTCTCTCGGCGAGTTTATTCAGCAGCGCCAATGAAACGGGCGGCAGCAATTGCCCTTCAATGATCGCCTCCAGCATACGCGCACCGTTTTCGCTGCGTGTCGCACGGCTTAAGATTTCGTCAATTAAGCTCTCTTCAATCACCACTTCTGCGTTGTAACGTGTCTTGAACAGTTTCTCGAGACGAGCCAGCTTGCCGCGAACAATCTGTGCCAACACTTCTTTACCCAGTGGTAGGTAAGGGATCACTTCCATACGCGCCAGCAGAGCAGGTTTAAAGAAAGCGGCCAATTCAGGATAAAGCGCTTCATCAAGCTTGGCGGGCTCATCGGCATAATCGACTATGGTTTGGTAGCCTAAGTTCGATGTCAGGAAGAACACGATGTTTTGGCAGTCGATAACACGGCCTTCACCATCGGCGATTTCGCCTTTATCAAAGCCTTGGTAGAAGATATTTAAAACTTCTGGATGGGCTTTTTCGACTTCATCAAGCAGAACCACCGAATAAGGCATCTTACGGATAGCCTCCGTCAGCACACCGCCTTCACCGTAGCCAACATAACCCGGAGGTGAACCAATCAGGCGGGAAACGGTGTGTTTCTCTTGGTATTCCGACATGTTGATGGTGGTGAGGAACTGTTTACCACCGTAAAGCTGCTCTGCCAGTTGCACTACCGTTTCGGTTTTACCTACACCGCTTGGCCCCACCAGCAGGAATGCCCCTTTCGGACGTCCCGGACGACGCAGATCGGCACGCGCTGTCAGTAAATGACGATGGATACGTTCGATGGCCGTTTCTTGGCCTTTGATCGCTTGGCCTAAAATCGAGGTCAAATGGGTGATTTTATGCAGCTCATCGGTGTTCATCTGATCAACAGGCACGCCCGTCCAATCGGCGATCACTTCAGCAATCTGATCCGCATCGACTTGCGGGTGCATCAAGCGCTCAGCATGATCAATCGCATCGAGTGCTTGATACTGCTCTTGCAGCGCCGTACGCACCACCAATAAATGGTCGGGATCTTGCTCTTGCGCTTGGCTTAACTCCATCAGCTCAGCACGCAGTGCGATGATCGACTCCACCAAGCTTTTTTGCTGCTGCCAACTCTGTGTCAACGCGGCTTTTTCCGCTTCATCGGCCAACTCTTGATTACGCAGAACATCAAGGCGCTCACTATCGACCTCTTGGCCAAGGAATTGCGCGCGCTCTAACATATCAATTTCGAGTTGACGCTGATGGCACAAGGTTTCAAGTAGTGCTAAACGCTTAGGTGGCGTGGTCATATTGATCGCAATCCGCGCACAAGCGGTATCCAGCACATCAATCGCTTTATCGGGCAGTTGACGACCTGAGATGTAACGCGCTGAAAGTTCAGCGGCAGCTTTTAGTGCATCATCAGTGATGAGTACGTTGTGTGCCTTTTCATAGACACTGTTAAGACCGCGCAGAATATCGACGGCTTGATCGATCGTTGGTTCATCGAGTTTGACCAGTTGGAAACGGCGCGTCAGCGCGGGATCTTTTTCAAAATACTTTTTGTACTCTTTCCACGTCGTCGCCGCCACTGTGCTTAACTCACCACGCGCCAGCGCAGGCTTGAGCAAGTTTGCCGCATCACTGCCCCCTTCTTGGTTACCAGAACCAATTAAGGTATGCGCTTCATCGATGAATAAAATGATCGGTTTAGGCGATTGCTTAATCGCATCAATCACCCCTTTTAGGCGCTTTTCGAACTCGCCTTTCACCGATGCACCCGCTTGCAAGCGACCAAGATCCAACGAATAGAGTTCTACATTTTGCAGTTGGGTGGGCACTTTGCCAGCCACCACACGCAGCGCCAAACCTTCAATCATGGCACTTTTACCAACACCTGCTTCACCCACCACAATCGGGTTGTTTTTGCGGCGACGGCACAGAATATCCACCATCAAGTTGAGTTCGTTTTCACGGCTCAGGACAGGATCAAGCTCACCGTTACGGGCTTGCTCAGTCACATTCGTGCAAAAGCGTCCGAGTGGTGTTTCTGCGGCGGCTTGCAGTGGATTGGCCGCATTTTTGTCTGTTTTAGCCACTGCGGTTTCTGCAGAATCACTTAAGATCATCGCAAAGTGTTTTTTGAGGTTTTCGCGGTTGATGCCTTCAAACAAACTGATCAATTTGAATGACAGATAACGGTCCGCACGGGTCAGCGCGGCTAAGAAAATCGCCCCTGAACGCAGCTCAGCCTGCTCTAACTCGGTACTGGAAAGCAGCCAAGCTTCTTGCAGTAACTCGACCAGCAGTGGCGAAAACGCTGGATAGGTATCCAAGACCTGTTCACGGCTATAGGTTGATGCGATGGCCTGTTTCACCTGTTCGACTTCCAGCCCCGCTTGCTTGAGTACGAGACGCACATCAGAGAGGGGATTATCCAGTAACACATCCAGATAATGTTCTAGAGTGACTTCAGGGTGTTGGCGCTCAATACAGAGAGAGGCCGCTTGCTCCAGAGCCAATTTGCTTTGTGCATTCAGTTTTGCAATAAGAGTGGGTAATTCAATACGGATCACAACGTACCACCTAGCCTAATTATGTTTAAAGTATTTGATTGAGTTGATTGAGCACATCGCTGGATTTGCTATGCAGCACATAGCTGTAGCCGAGAAATAGACCTATCCAAAGCACGATAAAGCCAGCAAACACAGACCAAACAGGCATCTGTCTGCTTAGGGTATATTTCGCACGCACCACATGATCGGTCGGACGGGTTAAGTCTTGTGGCTCGCTCTCTTCCAAGCTGCTCAGCAGTTGATGCAGGCGGCTGATCACTTTTTCGCGCTCAGCTTGTCCCCCTTCCATCACACGGTATTTGCCTTCAAAGCCCAAAATCAGGCAGTGATAAATAAAGGCCAATAGCGCTTGGTAACGGTGTGGTTCACCCTCAAGACGGCTCAAAATCGTAAACACTTTCTCGCCACCCCACGTTTCATTATGGAAGCGTGACAGCATGGAGTGCTCGGCCCATAAACTGGACGCGCCCCACTCGGTTCCCATCACGGATTCATCCAAAAAGGCGCACAAGATGTAGCGATAGGCCATCAAAATGGCGTGTTCGTAACCTTGCTCCGTCAACTCAATTTCAATCGCTTTGATCTCTTCAATCGTCTGACGGTAGATCTGTTCAATGTTGTCGCATTCAGTGAGGGTGCGAACCCGCAGAGAAAGCCCAAACAAGGGTGTCGCGGCATCAATCAGCACATTTGGATTGTCCCCACGCAATTGGAACCAGTAGTCTTGGTCGTGGTTAATTTTTTCCACATCGTCGAACAACAAACTGGCTAATGGCGTCTCTTTTTTACTCTGTGACATGGTTAGCTCCTGATAGCCCAGAATTGCAGCTCAAGATCGTCAAAAGCTGCAGCAACGTGGAACGCAAAACCGCTGGAATGAGTCAACATCGCCCATGCAGCGCTGGTTTTATCCAGTTGGTAGTAGGTGTAGCCAGCGTGGTAAGGCAATTGGCGCGGTGCGACCGGTAATGGCGTCAATGGAATACCCGGCAGTTGCAGTGAGATGAGTTCACGAATTTTCTCAACCGATGCCACCTTGGTTTGCTGAGTAAACAGACGACGTAGCTCATCCAACGGCATGCGAGCTTTAACCGCGATGATAAACTCTGCACTCTCCATCAACTGTGGGTCGTGGATTGGCGCAACCATCAAACCGTACTTACGTTTATCCAGTTGGATAGAGACGGCGCGCGGCTCTAGCACCACGCTCAAGCTCTGACGCAAGCTGCGGATCAGTGGCTGGAAAGAGTGGCTGGGTGAATCATGGTTATAGCTTGGCAAACTGGGCGGCAGACGACTTTCGTCAGTAAAGGTAGCCAGCTCACCACACACACACGAGAGACATTCAAACAGACGCTCTGGGTGTAAGCTGCGCAGCTCTGCCAAATGCTTCATTTGTGGTTGCAGACGGTTTAAAGCTTGCAGCAGCATAAAGTCCGAAACATCAGCAACCCCACCTTGTGCTGGAGAGCTGATGCGCTGAGCAATATTTTTCGCTCGCTCACGCATCAGGCCTGACATCTCATTAATAAAGCGGTGCAGCGCAGAGATGCCCACCACATTCAAGTGACAAGGGATGAAATCCGGATCGAGCACCACGCTGCCATCAGGACGTTTTTCTAAAATACGGCCAATAGCAATTGAGGCATACGCACTGCGATCCTCTCGCTCAAGCATGAGTTGCAAACGCACAGGGGAAACATCAATCGTCGTGGTATCACCCTGCACGCTGTGGACATCACGCACTTCGAGACGACGGCTGACATAGCGCCCCGTACCACGCTCTTCTGGCCAGTTAATCTCCATCAGCGACTCACTACGTAGCGGTACGGCTAAGTAGACAATCTGGTTTGCCAATGACGCATCGGTCACTTCGAGCGCATCGGGAAGATGATCTTCTTGAGGAATACGAAAGGTGGTGCCATCGGGCATCACGCCGACCGCACGCTCAATCGCAATACGGCCAAACGAGAGGTATTCCGGGTTGAGCGACAACTCGGAAATCCCATACAAGTAACGGCTCACGGTGCTCAGGCGCTCGTCTAGGCAGTACTCCGTATATCTCTGCTGTTGCTGGAAATGTTGCGGCTTAATAAATAGCCCTTCATTCCAGATCACTCGGTTACGCGCAAACATCGTTTGTTATTCCACCCTATCCAATTTCACATCGTAGTCTTTAAACAGCATCAGCAAGTGATACTCTCGCCCTTTATTGATCACCTTGACCGCTTTCTTCCATTCGCTGAGTTCAGGCTCGGCAAAATGAGCCATCACGCCGATGTAGTTGGTCTCCTCATCGACTTCGAAAGCGTTGACGAATTTGAACTGCCCTGGAGTCAGTACATAGTCGTAGTTTTTAACAAAGTTACTGCGCAGCGCTTTTTTATAATCGGTTTTGATCTGGTCGTAGTCGGACGACATAAACATCGAGTCATCCTTTAGCTCAAAAACTTGAATTTCTATCGGTGACGCTTCACCCCAGATGTTCGGGTTCACCCCTTCATCGCTGACTAAGCTAAAAGTCACCTTGGTCGGCTCTTTCGCAGGCTCGTACTTATCCGACGAACTGCACGCGGTCAGCACCGTCAAGGCAAACAGCATCCACAGCACTTTGTTCACGGTTATAGCTCCAGTTGCTTCTCGCGAATTTTGCGATCGTAGGCTTGCTCAAAGATCTCCCAGAACAACTTCTCAAAGCCGCGTTGGCGGTTAGAGGTCAGCTCTTGGTAGTAGCTGCAGTACATATTCCACGCCCAAGCATCCGTTGAAGTTTGTGTGGTATCAGAATTGCGCTTGTAGTGGTGGAAACGGCGCAGCATCACCTGTGGTGAGAAAGCGTTGAGAATTTGGCTCAAGGCTTCTGACGTGGCGAACTGCATCGCTTCATTATGATCGCGAACGGTTTTTAGGCTTTCAGCAATCGCCGCAGGGGCAGAAAGGTGCACGACGCTCTTATCAGCATCGTACAGAGTGCGGATCGTCTCTTCATAGGAGAGGCCTAAACGCAGCGGGTTATCTTCAATGGGTTGCAGATTACGGTTCAAAGTACCGAAACGGCTTTCACTCACTTGTTGATGCAAATCGAGTAAACCGCGCACACAAGCTTGCAAAGACTCACCCAACTCTTGCGATAAAAGATGCATACGATTCATATCATTTTCATCGCTCAGGTCTACGCCGAGCCCTTCCAAGATCGGACCTGTCACCAAGTGGTTAGCTTGGCTGGTTGAGCTTGTGTGCATAGTGGAATACGCGCTTTTCTCCAACTGTGGTTGGAAACTTTTCGCGACTTCCTCTTCTAACAAATCCAGTACTTTTTCATCCATTGTGAAGCCCTCTGATACGTTGCTTTCGCTGGTTTTATATTGAGAAATTGTGGGGGTGGCAGAAGTCACGCTCGGTGCTTCTGATTTGGTTTGCTTAGCAAAGGTGGCCTTCGCAAAACCAAGAATTTTCTTAAGGCGGATCGATGAAGTCATCTCATACTCACTGTCCGCTTGTGGCGTAAAATCGGCATTTTGCAGCACTAAGTTATCTTGTGGCACGAGGCTAGGTTGGGCGGATAACGGCTGCTCACTTTTAGGATCATCCAGTAAGGAGGTCGAACTGCCCGCCGCACCCATCAGGTTATCGAGCGCCTGTAATGGGTCTGTATTGGTTGGTAATTCGTTTTTTTCTGGTTCGATGTCGAACGTCAAATCCGCCAGCAGATCCTCATCCTTAGAGGCAAACAGCGCATCTAAAGATCCATATTGTTCTTCCACTTCGATGGCGTTACCAAACAGCACTCGCAAACGGTAAGGCCCCACACTCACTTCATCTTTGTGAGTCAGGCGTGCCATTTGCCCAACGCCCAGTGGCATGTCTGCCCCGTTGACATACGTGCTGCCGCAGCTGTCTTTTAAACAATACGCCCCGTCTACCATCATCACTTCACAGTGCATGGGTTTTACACTGCCTTGCGCATCGACCAAACGCCACTGCGCATTCGGCGATGAGCCGATCACTCCACCTGACGAGGTCCACGTATGCTGAGCGGACAAGCCAGACTCTAAGTGCTGAGCATTGGTGACTAATAGGGTCAACGAAGGTAATGTCACTGAGTTCATGGTTATTGCCTTACTTGAATTAACACATGTTTATTGGCTGCATCTTGGCCAAGAAACGAAGTCCAGCCGAGGGCGATATTCTGTTTAGTATCCAGACAAAACAGCGGCGCTTCCCGTTCATCCATCGCCAGCTCGAGGTCGTACGCCATCTGTTCGCGCAAAATAAACTCCACCAGCTTGCAAAGTGGCTGATACTCTTTACCGGAGGGCAAAAAGTCAGCAAAACGACTGCGAGATAACCGTTTGATACAGATAATAAATTTTCCACTGCAATCAATAACGGACTCGCCAATCACCGTGTCCATCCCCAACCGCGCATTCTGCTTGCCCAGCGCCAGTTGCTGACTCCGGTCAATCGATACCCGACGTCTGACCCACTGGCGAATGGAAACATCAGGTAAATCAAAACAGTGAGCAATAATGCCGGCCACGACTTGTGGCGAACGGCTACGTCCGGCCAGCGTGCCCGCGTAAGCCAGCATTTTGCACCAGTTGATCGGTGTTTCACCGCGAAGATCAGGATCGCCCAACCCCACCAGCGCAAACAGCTGTGCAGAGAACACATCCTGCGCACCGGGCTGAAAACGTACGTAGTAACGGTATTTACGCCAAACGCGATAAACCAAATTAATCAATCGGTTATTGAAAAAATCGAGAAACGGCTGCTTATACCCCCCAGGCTCTTCCGTCACCAATTGCTCAAGGATGAACCCCGGCAGAGGTGACTGTGCACCGGAAAGGCCAAAAAAGTTGGTCAACATAACCCAACGCTCATCGTCACGCGCTTCAAGCGCCATCACATCACTGGGCGAAAATCCAAGGCTCGGGTTAGCACTGAACACCAAGCGGCAATCGCGCTCCCACTCTTCCGATTCGGGATTGATATCAGCCAGTTTTTGCAACAGCTCAACCAGTTGGTAGAAGTTGTATTCCCGTACATTGCCCGGCAAGCTCAACGGAGAGGCTTGCGCTGGATCTGAATTCAGATCAACGGCTGCATTCCGCTCTGTGTGCCCCATGAGTACTTCTCTTGATTGCTGATGTTAACCACGACTAATTCGTGAAATGAGTTGATGCTGGCGTAAAGTGCAAAGAAATGACTGAGTACCGTACCAAACAGGAACAAATCACCTTCCGAGCCAAATCCCGCTTGATCGACATACAACGTCGATTGCAAACCACGCACAGGCAAACCACGTAGGATTTTATCAACCGGTTTAGATTCTATTTTGACTATGCCATCAAGGCGCATCCGTGCGACACGTTCAGCTTGCCTATCGACCAAGGCGCGAAAATCGTAAGCGCGTAGCACACAGCTCAGTGCATCTTTTGAAAGCAGTGATAGGTAGTTCAGCGATAGATTCGAGATCAGCGTCCACAGTAAGCTGCCATCGAGAACCGGGCGCAGTGACTGCGAAGGCACCGTAATATTTTTGAATGTGGCAAAAGGGGGTGAGCTGTCGGTCGCCACACAAATATCCCCCACCCCAAGTTCCAATGGCAGCAAGCGATTGGTGCAGGTGAGTTTGATTGAGACGGCTTCATCTACTCCCATTGATAAGGTTTCATCACCGCGCACAAAAGAGATAAATGAATCAAAACCATCCCCCCGGATGCTCTCTTTGACTCGTGTGCGATAGTAAAGCGCTTGACGATGACGAACCCGTTCCACTTCATGTTGGAAGCTTTCAAAAGAAGAGTAGATACGCTTCTCTCCGCGGATCCGTTTGCCTTCTGACTGGGTATCTTGCCAACCAACCACTTGATCCACGCTGAAAATTTCATAGTGGGCAGGATAGCGACTGGACGGGACGATTCGATACTCTGAACGACGCCCAGTCAAATCGATCGGATCGGCATCATGCTCAAACAGATTGATGACCGGTGTGCAATAGAGTTGAAAATTGTCCTGACGCACTCGTGTATCAGCAGGCAATGTTTTCGAAAAATGGATGCGTAAGGTGAAATCACCGCTGACCGCTTTCGGTAAAGCTTTGGCAAAACCTTTTACATCAAAGAAGTGAAAGGCTTCAGGAAACGACAGGTACTCTTGCAAAATACGATAACCGTCATAGACATTCTTTGGATAAGGCAGCAAAGCTTGGTCACTTGAGAAACCAACGGTTGAAAACGCATCAGCAGGCAGTGCGAACTCGACACCTTGCACTTCAATGGTCATTTTTTGTAGATAATGGTGTAACCAAAGATAGAGAGTCTGCGAGCTGTATTTATCACCACCTAAGTAAAAACGTACGGTATCGAGCTTAGCGTCGCCTACTGTCATATCGCCCAGCATGCGCAACGAGATCTGAATGGTCGTGGCTTCACGTGTGTGTTCGGCATGAACACCTTGACACTGCATCGGATACAGCGCGACATCACGGCAAGTGTTGAAATGACACGCCGTGCCAAAGACTGGCTTGCTATCCAATTGGGTATTACGTGGGATGACTTGCTTCTCGCTGACACTTTTGTCAGGTTCAAACGCCACCACACTCATGCTCGGGATAGGGCGCAGATAATTTGGCCACAGCATGTTAATGATGGAGTGAGTAAGTTCAGGGAACTCATCCTCCACCTTTTCGCGCAAACGCGCGGTAAGAAATGCAAAACCTTCCAAAAGACGCTCAACGTCAGGATCGGTCGTACGGCCATGAAGAAAACGCGAAAGCTGAGGGTGAATTTCGGTAAATTCTTTCCCCTGCTCTTTTAAAAAAGCGAGCTCTTCCCTGAAATACTTGTCTTGCGTCATAGAGGTTAAAACACTCGATATTTTCTGCTTTGATCCAATAACAGACTGAACTGGACTTTTTCGTGTAACGCTTCGCTATTGATGGTCGCGGTAATGTGGAACCTTAAAGTCAGCGGGTTAAAGCTATCTTGATCCGCTCTCACCAGAACGCGAGTTAAACGCGGCTCATAGCGCTCAAGGCACTGTTGAATCGCCAATTTAATTCGCACGGAGAGATCTAAGGTTTCCAGCGTTGCATCATTAAAATCCACCAACCCGAGATGAGGGGCACTTTGCGCTCCACCAATTCGAGTGTTCAGAATGTTAGAGACATTCCGTTTGATCGATTCGAGTACATCCCACGCGTCTGGCCCACGGGTCAGCGACATAGGTTTGGCGTTGGCTTCCAAACGTTCGAAAAAGCCAACACCAAATGCACTCTCTTCAGGTGCGATGTACGTCATAATCAGGCTTGATCAAGACGTCCAACTAATGACAACTCAAAGTTCGCACCCATGTACTTAAAGTGAGGACGAACCGAGAGCGACACCTGATACCAACCTGGATTGCCTTCCACATCCATCACTTCAATGCGCGCGGCACGAAGTGGACGACGGCTACGTACGTCTGCGGGTGGGTTCTCTTGATCAGCAACGTATTGTTTGATCCATGAGTTCAGTTCACGCTCAAGATCTTGACGCTCTTTCCAAGCACCAATCTGCTCACGTTGCAGAACTTTCACATAATGCGCCAAACGGTTGATGATCATCATGTACGGCAACTGGGTACCCAACTTGTAGTTGGTTTCCGCTTCTTTGCCTTCTTTGGTATTTGGGAAAACCTTAGGTTTTTGAATGGAGTTTGCAGAGAAGAACGCCGCGTTATCACTGCCTTTACGCATAGTAAGAGCAATAAAACCTTCTTCCGCCAGTTCAAACTCTTTACGGTCCGTGATCAGGACTTCGGTTGGGATCTTGCTTTGCAATGCACCCATAGATTCAAAGACATGCACCGGCAGATCTTCAACTGCACCACCACTTTGTGGGCCGATAATGTTTGGACACCAGCGATATTTGGCAAAGCTATCCGTCAAACGAGTTGCGAAGGCAAATGCCGTGTTACCCCACAGGTAGTGCTCGTGCGAAGCACTGACGTTTTCCGCATAATTGAACGACTTCACTGGATTTTCGATTGGATCGTAAGGAACACGCAGCAGGAAACGAGGCGCGGTCAAACCAAGATAGCGCGCATCTTCCGATTCACGCAGTGAACGCCATTTGGTGTATTTCGGGCTTTCAAATGTCGACTTGAGATCTTTAATGTTAGGCAGTTCTTCGAAGGAGTCGATACCAAAGAATTCAGGACCTACGCTTGAAATGAAAGGAGCATGCGCCATGGCACCCAGTGCGCCCATGTATTGCAGCAGCTTCATATCTGGCGTTGAAGGGGTAAACGCATAGTTACCAATGATCGCGCCAACAGGTTCGCCACCAAATTGACCATAACCGGCAGAATAAACGTGCTTGTAAAGACCGGACTGAGCCGTTTCTGGAGCAAACTCGAAATCTTCCAGCAGTTCATCTTTGGTTACGTGAAGGATTTCGACTTTGTTATTTTCACGAAAATCAGTGCGATCCACGAACAGCTTCAAACCGCGCCATGCCGATTCCATCGCTTGGAATTGCGAGTTGTGCAGGATTTCATCCATCTGTGCACTGATTTTCTTATCCAGTTCAACCAACATTTGGTCAACCAGAGATTTGTTGACAGGCTCAGCAGAGTGTTGTGAACCCATAAGATTTTCGATAAACGCTGCAACACCTTTTTTCGCGATGTCGTAACCCTCTTCGCTTGGTGCGATACGGGTTTGCGCCATAATTTCATCAAGAAGGCTGCCTTGAGCAAGCTGTGGCCTTTCCAATACCTTTTCAGTCGTAGACATCATTAAGTTCCTAATGAGTGATTAATTGATTAATAACGTTTGCTTACGCTTGTGGCTCTTCTTGACCACTGAGCAGATTCAGTTCTGCCAACAGTTTTTCTCTCGACTCTTCTGAGTTGAGTAATGACTGTAAACGCTCACGAAATGCGGGAATGTTGCCTAGCGGCCCTTTAAGGGCAACTAACGCTTCACGCAACTCAATCAATTTTTTCAGTTCTGGAACTTGTGATGCCACCGCATCAGGAGCGAAGTCGGCTAAGGATTTGAAATTGAGTTCAACAGGAAGCTCGGCATTCTCATCATCAGTCAGCTTGTTTTTCACCGTGGCGGTGATTTTCAGCTCGCTCTCGCGCATTACGGCTTCAAAGTTGTTCTTATCTACCGTGACTGTTGCACGCTCTTCCAATGGGGTTTGCTCCGCATGCCCTTTGAAATCACCTACTACCAGGGTTTTGAGTGGTAGCTCAACCTCAGCCTGTGCATCCCCCGTCGCCGGAATATACTTGATATTAATCCGCTCTTTGGGAGCTACACTTCCTTCTTTAGACATATTACGTCTCCAATACCTATGCCAAACGTTGTCAATGAAACAGTTGATTGAAATCATTCAATCAACCAAGAATCTTGAACTTATCCTTAGTGATAACTAAGGGCTCTCATTTCAAAATATGAAATAGAGTCAATCACTTCCGTGACACTGTGAGAAAATAAATCCCACACTAAGCCATGTCACAGAGTGTTGTTGTATTTTGATATATTGATGAAAAATGGGCTTATTATGCAAACTTATCATTAGCAGCTTTTTGCTGCCATGTATCAGTTATCTGGTCTAAATATTGTTTGCGATAATCTAATACCCAATAAATATGAGATGGCATTCTATTCATGGAGACAAAAAAGTAATCGAAAAAAAACCCGAAGCGTGATCTTTTACCCAAAAATATATCCAATAACCATACTTAAATAATACTTAACAGGGAACTAATTATCCCAGTAAGCATCATGGTTGAAAAAAGGCTGATAATTTTCGAGTTGAAGCTCTATTTTCTCTGAAATTTCTTTTTCATGCTCATTTAATTGCATTGAAATATCGAGCAGTTGCTTTTGGCTATTTTGGTAAACATGACTCAAGCGATCGCTGCCTGCCACTTCTAAATATCGATTGAAGTAAGCCTTGGCCTGCTTAAGATCAGGCTCGACAAAACGATAAAACTCACTCTGTCCACTGAGAATACCGCCCATCGCCACCAAAGAAGTGAGATCGCCACGCTGTACTGCCTGCTGGCGCCAATAATAGGCATCTTGGTATTTACCTTTATTTTCAAGAAGTTGAATATAGTTTCTTATCGCAGGGATATAGCCCGTTTGCGCCGCTTTCAGATACGTTTTTCGAGCTTCGGTTGCTCGGCTACCAGGCATGGGATAACTGCCCTCTCCTTGCTCAATCTGTTGCGCCATAAGCATCAGAGCTGCAGGGTGTTCAAATTCAACTGCAATCGTTAAATAATGCTGGGCAAGCTTGGGGTTATCCTTTTGATGGAACAGCGCGAGCTCATAAGCGGCCTGACTCGGTTCACGAGAGCCTACTTCAATCAAAGTATCGTAATAAGTTTGTTGCCATAAACTGCGTTCTGCGGCTCTGAGCCACTCACCGTTTTGATACAACACTCGCATCGCTTGACGGCTTCCACCTTGAGCAGCGAGTAATAAATAGTGCTGGCTTTCAGGCGGAGTGCGAATGGTGGTTCGGTAGTTAGCAACTTCCATCGCATAAAGATAAGCCGCACTTGGCTCACCAAGGTCTGCTGCGTATTTCAAGTATTCGCGAGCGGCTAAATTCTTAAATTGCGCACGCAGCAAACGACCATTTTCGTAGGCTTGCTGAGCACTCAACTGCTGCATATCGTAGTTTATTTCCTCGCTAAAACTACGCCCTACAAACAGAAGTGTTACGATAAAAATCAGGGTTTTAACCGATGTTGACACTGCTTGCTCCCTGTAATACGCCACCACAATCGACCGCATCTCCAGCCCTTGCTGCGGGTTTACCATCAATCATCACGGTACCTGAGCCTGCGGCAATCGCACGGCCATGCGGCGGATGCTTTGGCTTGTCATGAGGGGCTAAAGGATCACCAAGCCGAGCCGCTGGAATCCCATCATAACGCACAGTGGATGAACCTGCGGTCACTGGCGTTGGCGGGAAACCATCATGATCTGTACCTAAATGTCCTACTACGATTCCGTTACCCATATTCTGTCCTCATCGGTTAGTAAAATGTATTAAAGCAATTAATGTTCCATACTTTTGGAGGTCATTTTTGCATATCAACCTCACAACTGGGCAATATATTGCCCAAAAACAACACCTCTCTGCCAGGCAGGCAAGATCTTACCTGAAAGGAAAGATTGTCATAGAAACGTCAGGAAAATATAAAACAATTCATTTTTGCGTTTCTTCTTCATTTAAAGTGAATATTAAAAGTGAATAAAGTTAATAGTATTATTTCATTATCTCCTAATTGAGAAATCTATTAAATTAATACCCTTTCAGCCTCATAACTTAGTCGCAGAGTTTAATAGGATTAATTAGTTCATTCTTATTAAGCAATTTTTACTTAAGCGAATCCTAGACCATACATTAGAGTCAATAACCCTTTATCACTAACATTTGGCCAGAATTCACTCACATTGATGATATAACAGGCAAATACAACATTTGGAAATGATATGTTTTGGGAATGTAACATCGACCATTAATTAGGGTGAACAAATATCCCTACATTGAACTGTTGTAAGTTGAAAGAGCGATAACCAAACTACTTGGTGTTGCAGAAAGGTGGCAAGTAAGTTCATCATCATGAGCATAAATAAACTATGTGATTGGGGTGAGCGAACGTAACCCATATCGCTGCAACTTCAAGTAGGCACGGTATAGGTCAACAATCACCAATAGAAACATAGACTGACAAGTTTCACCCAAGCAGGTAAGATGCGCCTTTGCTTTACCCACTCTGTCATTTGTATGTCTGCACTGCCCGATTGCTTCACTCGTTTTACTTCTGTCATCACCCATATCGCGCTACCCGAGCGCTTTACTTATCCGTTTTGTTATCAGCCACACCCACTGTCTGAAATTGCGGCCGATGAGCTACAGCAACATTTACTCACTCAAACCGATTGGTATCACCCTTTTGGTTTAACGGAAACCGACCCTCAAGCTCACGGCAAAATGTTTGGAGTACTGGTTGTGCAGCATCGCTCTGGAACCTTGGGTTATTTGGCGGCGTTCTCTGGTCAACTGGCTGAACAAAATCGGTTGCCGGGATTTGTTCCCCCTGTGTTTGACCGCTTTGCTGATGCGTCTTTTTTCAGAGTGGATGGCGATCAGATTGCGGTCATTAACCAACAAGTGCGAGAGCAAGAAACTGATCCGGAGCTTGCGGAACTCGCTAGTGCCCTTAAGCAATCTCAGTTACAAGCCGAGCATGAGCTGAGCCAGCGGCGTATATTGCACAGCAAGCAGCGTCACTTGCGAAAACAGCAGCGCTTACAAGCAGAAGAGCTACCAGAAAAAGAAAAACACACTCTGTTGGCTCGCCTAGCGGAAGAAAGTGTGCAACAAAAGCGTCAGTTACAGTGCCTCAAACAAGAGTGGGAACAGCGTATTGCGGCTTTACAGCATAGGTTAGATCATAAACTCATGCGCATTGAGCAACTGAAACAGCAACGTAAACAGCGCTCTGCGGCGCTGCAGAAAAAACTGTTCTCCGCCTATCGTTTTGCCAATATCCGTGGCGTTGAAAAGGATTTGGTTGAGCTATTTTCCGTGACCAAAAATCCGCTCCCACCCGCAGGCTCAGGCGAGTGCGCGGCTCCAAAACTATTACACTATGCGTTCCAACATCAGCTGCGACCCATTGCATTGGCAGAGTTCTGGTGGGGGCGCTCCCCCAAATCGGAAATTCGTCAGCATAAGAAGTTCTATCCTGCATGTCAGAGTAAATGCCAACCGATTTTGGCGCACATGTTAGAAGGGATGCCGCTGGAAGATAATCCACTGCTCAGCAATCCGGTGCAAGGTCAAGACATCACCATTGTGTATCAAGATGACGCCATCGTGGTGGTCAATAAGCCTGCTGAATTTCTCTCTGTCCCCGGTGTGCATGTGCATGATTCTGTGTTGACGCGCTTAAAGGCTCAATTTACCCAAGCAGAAGGGGTATTTGCCCTACATCGTCTCGATATGTCTACTTCTGGACTTTTGGTGTTTGCGCTGACGCGACGTGCTAACAAACAGTTGCAAAAGCAGTTTATTTCTCGTGCCGTCCAAAAGCGCTATGTCGCACTTATCGAAGGAAAATTAAGCGAAACACAAGGTGAGATCCAGTTGCCTTTGTGTGGCGATCTGGATGATAGGCCAAGACAAAAAGTGTGCTGGCAGCAAGGTAAGCCTGCACTCACTCATTGGGAAACCGTGCAAGTGGAGCAAAACCGAACTCGTGTTTACCTCTACCCACATACAGGACGTACCCATCAATTGCGAGTACATTGCGCCCATCATCTTGGCTTAAATGCGCCGATTGTCGGTGACGATTTGTATGGCTTGCAAGACAAACGTTTGTTTTTGCATGCCGAACAACTGAGTTTTGCTCATCCCTACACTAAGCAGCCCATGACTTTCCAAGTTGATGCGGATTTTTAACCGAAAAAGAAAAGGGGCTCCACTTGAGCCCCTAACCATGTTTAAGCCACTTCGGTCGTGGTTGGTTTTAGCAACACGCTGATATCTGGTTCCTTCTGCACCACAGGGACATGGCCTTCTTCCATCGCACTTAGGTAACAACCACTCAGTTTGATGGCTAAATACATATCGGCACGCAGGACGATTCCACCTTCTGCAGTATTGATCCCAGTAAGGTCACACCAATGGCGTAAACTGCGCTTACGCCCCGCTAGAATGAGACGGATACCGCGTTTTTTCAGGATGCCATGTAAGTCCGCCAGCATCGCCATCACACTCAGATCTAAGTGGGTAAAACTGGCCACAGCATCAATGATCACACAACCCACTTGGGCGCCTTCACGCTCGGTCTGATCGAGAATACGCCGCTTAAAATAAGGTGCGTTAAAATAGGTCAGCGGAGAATTGAAACGGAAAATCACCATGCCGGGGATCGGTTTTGCTTTCTCTGAATCATCAAGTGTGCGTAGCGTTCCTTCCCCATCCAATCCCATCATTTGATCAGTGGGGCGCATCACCAATTTGAGAAATTGGAATAAACCCAGCAGTACCGCCAAAGTGATCCCTGGGATCACCCCAATCACTAACACTGCGATAAAGGTGATGAGTGCGAGGTAAAACGCATCTTTATCGCGCTTTCTTAAATTCCAAACGCCTTTTAAATCGAGCAGAGACAATGAGGCGATGATCAGTACTACGCCCAAAGCCGCGACAGGGATAAATTGCAAAGGCTGATAAGCAAAAACCGCCACCAGCGCAATAAACAAGGCTGCGATGACCGAAACCAGTTGCGATTTACCACCATTGGCGTCATTGACTGCGGTACGGGAATCGGCACCACTGATCGCAAAGCCTTGCGAAAAGGCGGCTGCGACATTCGCGACACCAAGCGCTCGGAACTCTTTATCCGCATCAATATCGTAGCCATTTTTAGCCGCAAAGCTGCGAGCGGTGAGCATCATACTCACAAAGCTCACCATCGCTAAGTTGAGCGCAGGCATAACGAGTTCACGGCTGATCCCTAAATCAAAAGCCGGAGCTTGGAACTCAGGTAAACCGCCTTGGATAACCCCCACCACTTGTACGCCCACACTTTCAAGATTCAGTGCCCACACCAGCAAGGCAGCGACCATGATTGCAAACATCGCCGCAGGCCATCTCGGCTGCCAGCGCTTGATCACTAAGTAAATCGCTAAAGTGAGCGCACTCAAACCCAAGGTTTGCCAATGCAAGGAGTACAGCAGCTCTGGCGCTTCAACAATCCGTTCGAGCAGATAACGTTTTTCATACTTGAGCCCCAATACTTTGGCAAACTGACCAACAATAATCGTCAGCGCCACCCCATTAAGCAGACCTAACAAAATCGGCCTTGAGAGAAAATCGGCGAAAATGCCCAGTTTGAGCCGACTCGCCAATATGCACCAAAAACCGGTCATGGCGGTCATGGTCATCACCAGCTGCCAGTGCTTGGTGGTATCTCCGGCGGCAAGAGGAGTCACCACGGCCGCAATCACCGCGCAAGTGGCGGCATCTGGCCCCACAATCAATTGGCGTGAGGTGCCCATCAGCGCATAGACCAACATAGGCAAAACACACGAATAAAGTCCGACAATAGCAGGCACACCGGTTAACTGCGCATAAGCGATCGCTACAGGCAGCGCTACAGCCACAACAGAAAAGGCGGCTCGTACATCATCGGTTAACCATCCCCGTTGATAATCTTTAAATTGGTAGAGTCCGGGGAACCACTGCCTTATCCACACTGCTTTCACTTCATTCACCTGCTGACACTAAATTGTCATTGTTTTGCAACATAGTTTAGCGGAAATTACCGCAATTCTCTCGCTAATTTACTGATCTAAAATACCCTTATCTACTGATCCAACCACTGCAGTTCTAAGTTTTGGGTTCTCTTGCATCAGGAAAGTATGGGACAATGGTCGCTCACTTTTTTGTGGTAGGTGGGAACGATGAAATTTCAAGCCGCTATTTTTGATATGGATGGTCTACTGCTCGATACCGAACGGGTCTGTATGCGAGTGTTTCAAGAAGCGTGTACCGCTTGTGGATTGCCTTTTCAGCAAGAGGTCTATCTCTCGGTGATTGGCTGTAATGCCAAAACCATTAATGGCATTTTGAGCCAAGCTTACGGTGAAGATTTGCCAAGGTTACATAACGAGTGGCGGCAGCGTTATAACGCAGTGGTCATGCATGAAGCCATACCACATAAAGATGGGGTGATCGCACTGCTTGAGTGGCTGAAAGCTCGTTCAATACCAATAGCTGTCGCAACCTCTACCCAAAAAGAAGTGGCACTTATCAAGTTGCAGTTGGCTGGTTTAGATCACTATTTTGCGAACATCACCACGGGCTGTGAAGTGACTCAAGGTAAACCTCATCCAGAGATCTATTTACTCGCGGCAGAGCGCTTAGGTGTCGAACCTCAGCAGTGCCTTGCGTTTGAAGACTCGAATAATGGCATCAAAGCCGCTATGGCAGCGCAAATGCACGCTTTCCAGATCCCTGATTTAGTCAAACCGAGCCCCGAGGTGATCGCTCTTGGTCATCCTATTTGCACTAGCCTAAATGAAGTCATTGATCTGCTATCCCCCAATCACTAGGAGCTACTGTGGCAGGCGGCAAGTGAGTGACCCATTTATCAGGCACACATTTGCACAGCCTTCGGCCTTCAGTGAGAGCCAAGGACGGCTTTCATAAACAAAATCTATCAATGCATTGCTTTGCATTTCATTGTGTTACATAGTTTGGACTTATTTGCCACGCTGACGCTCTACAATGGCTAAGGAAAAGACTGTGATTTCAAAAGCACCGATGAGAATCGCGTTTGCCATTCTACTCTCACCCTTGATTATTTTTTTATTGGCTCAGCCGCTCTGGGCTCCTCTTGTCGCACAACATCTGCTTAATCAGAAATTTGCTGAGATTAATCAGTACCTCGAGCAACGCAGTCTGGCTTTAGACAGTATGATCACGCAACAAGTCCAGTCACTGACGTTTACTTGTAATAGCCATGATCAACAGCTAATCCGTGACCCACAGTTTTACAACCGATTTGTTCGTTTGATCGGCATTGAAAATGCACAAGGTGATGGCTGTTCCACCGTAGGTTATCCGATTGCTCTTGCGGCGGATTTATCCGCCTCTGAGCCGATGGGCTTCACTCTCTCTGCAACACCTAAAACCCAAACAGCTTCACGAGAATTGTTGATCCAATATAGCGAACCAAGAGGCCGCGTCTTTTGGGTAGTGGATGGCAGTTGGGCGCAAGAGCTGCTTCGCGAACCTTGCTCTGATTGTTTTTACTTACAGTTTAAATTTTTGGATCCTATGCTCAGTGAGTTGGCCATTCAGCGCGGCAACATCGCCATACTAGGGGAATCCAATCCGCTTTCTATTCGCCAGCATTCGGGTAACGCTCCTTTCCATAGTGAACAAACCCTGCTTGCTGGTGAGACTTTACTCACTTTTGCACGGCAACAGGTTTTTACTTGGGGGCTCCCTCTCGCAGTACTGCTTGGCGTATTTCTCTCAGCAAGCTATTTGATTTTACGTAACTATCGTAATTCTATTGAAGGCTTGATTGAAAAAGGCATCAGAGATGAAGAGTTTATTCCCTATTATCAGCCCATTGTCGATTCAAGAACGCAAGAGGTCGTAGGTTACGAAGTGCTACTACGCTGGCAAAAAGGCCACCAACTTGTACCACCCAGCCTATTCATCTCTGTAGCAGAAGATTCTGGCTTGGTCGTCAAGATCACCAACCAACTTATTCAACAAGTCTATCGCGATCTCGCGCTGCTCCCAGCCGAACGTTGGGTGAGTATCAATGTGGTCGCCGACCACCTTGAGCAACACCATCTAACACATTTATTGGAAGAGCTACATTGGCCATACAGTGAGCGCCTTAAATTTGAACTTACCGAACGAGTCCCCATCAAGGCCATGACTCAAGCGCAAGAGGAAGTGTTTTATCTCTTGAAGAAAGGGTATCAGTTTAAAATTGATGATTTTGGTACTGGCTACGGTGGCTTTGCTTATCTACAAAACTTACAAATCAGTAGCATCAAAATCGACAAAATGTTCGTCGATACCATCAACACCCACGATGTAAAAATCAGTGTATTAGATTCGATCATCGCTTCCGCTCAAGGAGGAAACATTGAAGTCATCGCGGAAGGGGTTGAGCACCAATACCAAGTTGATTACTTAGCAGAACGAAATGTGTTTTGGATTCAAGGCTATTTTTACGCCAAACCGATGCCATTAGAGCAGGTTTTGGCATTTGAAAAACAACCCTCGATACCATTAGACTTTGCCACAAGCAAAATATAATGAAGGAACTCGTTATGCGACAAAATGGATTAAAAGCGTTATTGGCCTTATTGAGTGCTTGGTTTAGCTCTGGAGCTCAAGCTTCCGAGCGCGCAGAGCTCGCATGGCAGATGGTCAATGAAGGTGCGCTCTTGATTGATGTTCGAACCGTCGAAGAATATGCGCAAGGGCACCTCGATACAGCACTAAACTGGCCACTGAGCGAGGTAGAAACCGCATTTAACGCCATCGAGAAAGAGCGCCCTATCGTGCTCTACTGCCGCAGTGGCAATCGCTCTGGCATCGCTCAGAAATATTTGATTGAACAGGGCTATACTCGAGTGCATAACGGTGGTGGTTATGAAGAAATGCGCCAAGCAGCGAACAAATAGCTACGCTGCTTAGCCTAAAGCGTGAGTGCTTTAACGTTAGAGAGTCACCGCTAAGCGTTGGCCTTTGGCGCTACTTTCTAACGCTAACTCAATCAGTTGGATTGATTGCAGCGCCGACTCTGCACTCACGGGATTGAATGCACCGTTTCGGATAGCCTCAACCACTTGTGTGAAATAGTGCTGATACCCCCCAAGCTCAGTGATGACGTTTTCACTCCCCTCTGCGTGATACAAGATGCCATATTGTTCGGGCATTTCCTGCGACCACTGAGGGTGAGTAGGACGCTCTCCGGCTTTCAAACGATCTTCCTGCGGATCTAAGCCATATTTCACGTATTTACCTAAGCTACCAAGGACTTGATAACGCACATTAGGCTCTGGGCTATACAAGTTCGCGTGCAAGCGCACCACATGCTGTGGGTAATACAATTGCAGATCAAAATAATCTATGGTGGTGGCCTCTGGTCGCATCATCCGGCAATCTGCGGATAACGACTGCGGAAGACCAAACAACACTAAGGCTTGATCCAGTAAGTGGGGCGCTAAATCAAACAAAATGCCGCCCCCTTCTTGCGCTTGTTCCCGCCAACGCTGACGAACCACAGGACGATAGCGATCAAAGTGCGATTCGAATACCTTCACGTCACCGAGTTGTCCTTGCTCAATCAGCTTTTTGACCGTAAGAAAATCACCATCCCAACGACGATTGTGGAAAACACTCAATAACAGCCCTTGCTGCCTCGCGAGTTCAATCAAGGTGCGGCCTTGTTCAATCTGCGTCACAAACGGCTTTTCGACAATCACGTGCTTACCATACTCTAAAGCGAGTTTCGCCAGAGGAAAATGCACATCATTTGGCGCGGTGATAATCACCAAGTCGACATCACTTTCTGTGATGAGCCGCTGCGCCGAATCAAAGTAGGCAATCTGTGGCCAATCTGCTTGTACCACTTGCTGCTGGCTAGAGCTAATCGCGCTTAAGGTGAGCGATTCTAACGTGTCAATAAAGGGCAAATGAAACGTTTTCGCAGAGTATCCATAACCGATAACGCCAACCTTAAGTGGGGTATTGGGCATAGCAAGTCGCCTCCAATGGCTTCGCGGCGATTAGGCCGCTGAAATATAGTGTCGTGGTGAACGCTTTTGATGACGCAGCTCATGGATAAGCGCATCCACATCCAATTCGATGTTAAAGCGCCGTTTGAGATTGGCCAAAAAGATCGGATCTTCACACATGGCTTTTTCTGGTTGATCGCTGATTTTCGCCACAGGGCGACCTTGACACTCCGCAAGCTTAATCACAATCGAGAGTGGGCGATACTCAACCCCCGCCGCATTACGCCAATTCGCTAAATCATTGGTTAAAAAGGTGCCGATCCCGAAAGAAATCTTCACTCGCCCAGCAAAATATTCACACAGATCCAGTGCCTGCCCGAAATCCAAACCATCCGAGAAAATGAAAAGCTTGGTGGTGGGATCAATCCCCAACTGCTGGTAGTGGGCAATCATTTTATCCCCCCAACGGAATGGGCAGCCCGAATCATGGCGCACACCATCATAAGCGTTTGCCAAATGACGGTTGAAATCATTCAAGAAGGCATCGATGGTTAAAGTATCGGTCGGGGCAATGGCGAGCATGCCATCAAACGCCGTCAACCAGCGCTCTAACGCCACTTGTTGTGAATCGCGCTCATTAACCAAAGCTTGATGCCCCATAAACCATTCATGGGCGATGGTGCCAATCGGCTTTAAATCAAATTCACGAGCGAAATGGTAGTTGCTGGTACCCAGCACCCATTGTGGGATCTCTTGCTTCAGGCAAGCCAACACATCACGCTGCACTTGGCTAGAAAAGCGGCGGCGGGTCCCCATTTCGGTCAAAGAAAAGTTGTTGATCCCACGACGCTCAATCTGCGCTTTTAATTGTTCAAGCTTGGTTTTGAGCACCTTCAGTGGTAAATCAGCAGGTACCTCAGCCCAACGCTGACGACTGCGTACTTCAGATACGATCGCCATCACTAAGGTTTCATACAAAATCGTGTCACGCCAACTGCCACGAATACTGATCCGCAGTTGCTGTTTTCCACCTTGTTTGACAATCCCCATTTCTACTTGCTCTTGAGGCACAAAATGGAAATAACGCAACGATTGCAAGAAGGTCGCCTTGAGATGTGGCGCATGCTGAGTCAAATAATGAATATCAGCATCCGAAAAGCGCAATGTGCCAAGATGAGCGATCTCCTGACGGATGACATCAAGAAGTCCGCTGGCATCCTCTTCACTGCGCACAATCAATTCGTAGCGCACCGACACATCCGGATAAAAATGGTGTATCGCTTGCATCATATTGATTTTATAAGCATCAAGATCGAGCAGGCTACGAATGATGTGGGGAGAAAACAGGCGTGGATTCATGATTGCCGTCCTTCAGTACACTTCGGATGTTAGTAACATTTTGTTGCTAACTTTTTCAGGCACGATAATGGAGCCCTCTATGTTTGTCAACTTTTGTGACAAACCCACAATAAACAGAAGGAATCTTCGGTTAAAGCATCCTCAAAGTATCGCCAGCACGCCTTCTATGGTATTCAGTCTGCAATAAACTGCCCAACATTCAGTTAATCACATTTTGTTATTTACATTTGACCCTTACCATTCAGTTACCTAGAATAGCCGCACCCTAATGTAGGAACCTTGTATGATTGTCACCATTGATATGATCTGTTTGCGCCTTGCCCCTAAGGGCATTGAGACCTTGTTGGTCAAACGCAGCAATCCAAACCGCCCTGATTGCGGTCTTTGGGCGATTCCCGGTGGTTGGGTGTTTGATGAGGATCTCAGCGCACAAGGTGGCGAACCCGCTGACAAAGATTTTGATTCTGCGCGTCGGCGCATCTGCCGCCAGAAAATCCATACTTACCCCAACTTCATCAGTGATCCTTTGGTGGACGGTAATCCTAAGCGCGACCCAAGCGGTTGGAGCATCAGTATTTCTCACTATGCCCTGCTCAATCATTCCAACGTCACGCAGATTGAAGAGGCTGGGATGGATAAGAGCCGTGTTAATTGGTTTGCACTAGAGACGATTTTGCAAGGTAAACAAGTGCTGGCGTTTGATCATGTGGCGCAAATTCAGCATGCATGGAAAAAACTACGCGCAGCGGTTGAGTACACTTCAGTCGTGCTGTTCTCACTTGAGCAGGAGTTTTTGGTGGCGGATATTATTGAGGCTTACGCCAAATTCGGAGTGGACGTCAATCGCATGACGGTAAAACGTCGGCTGATCGATACCGGAGTAATTGTCAGTACTAATAAAATTACCGCCTCTAGCAAAGGTAAAGGCGGCAAACCTGCGACGGTTTATCGCTTAGCCAGTAACGAAGTCATCTATTTTCAGACTTGCTTGCGTGGCTAAAAAACTAAACCCTTACGGGAAGGTGATTTGGAACTGGTTCAAGGTGCCCAATTTGCCACCGAAGTGATCTTGGATCTCAAGACGCCACTCTCCTTCAGCAGCAGACGGATCAACGTCATTTAGCGTGAATTGCACTTTATAACTTTGGCCACGATCATAACGGTTTGCTTGCTTCAATACCCAATAGCTTCCATCTGGAGCATACAGCCTAATGCTCAGATCGCCACGGTATTCATGGGTAATGTCAATCGCAACCTGCGCCGTGCTGGATTGCTGAGCGCTTACCACGATCGGCAAAGTCAGGATCTTCATATCCGGTAGTGCAAGCGGACCTTTTATCGTAAAAACGTTATTCGTATTGTCTGTCGGTTCTGTATCCCCGGGATTTCCATCATCAACCGGAGGATTTGTACCCGTATAGACTTGCGCAATATGTGGAGCCGTGAGGCCTATCGCACGTACTGAGTTGGCATAATCTTTCACACCACAAGGAGCACCTTCACACTGTAAATTGGGGCTAGAGAACTTATAACTGCGTCCCACGCCAAATAAGTGTGGGTATGCCATGATGGTGGCAAATTGCCCTTTAATCCCATAGCCATAAGCATCGACTTCCGTGCCATCTTTAAGATGTGGAAGATAGAGTGAACCATCTTCATTTTGATACTGCTCATGAGCATGCTGAAGACCAAAGTTATGCCCTAATTCATGGATAAAGGTTTCCGCGCCACACTCATTTAAATAGCTATGGCTATACATGCTTTTCTTTGCATTTTGTGGATATTTCCACGCTGAAGGAGCCACAATCCAAGCCAAACCACAGCTAATTGAGTAACCACCATTCGAGAGACGCTCATAATCGGGTGAGTTATTGACATCAAGGTAGCGAAAAATAGCCACCATATCCGCCCCAACTTGTTGGCGATAAGCTTCAACATCCGCAAAAGCTGGGTCGAGCCAATTAGATGGAGTTGCAGCATCGAGCACTTCACTCTGAGATTTCTTCAATCCCGGTTGTGTGTCGTATTGCACTTCTTTGGTTGCGGCTAAATTAACATTGATGTCCAGACCACTGTCTTTCAGGACTTTGTTCGCTACGTTCACGCTGTGCTGCATTTGAGCGACATGCTCTTGCTTAAACCCTTTCGCAGTATCTGGGGTGTATAAGCCTAATACATCAATTTGGGTCGTAGCCCAAATTGCAGGTGAGCAAAGTCCGACACTTACGGCCAGTGCCAATGACGCCTTTTTCATAATAACTCCTAGTTTTTGTGTAAATGCGCGATAAGCGCGAGGTTAATGAGCACGATCGTGCGATTGCGTATCGTGATCGAAACCGTGGCTATCAGGGACTTGGTACACCCATGCTTGGTGTCCGACCCCTTCTATTTTGATAGAACCTTGGGGATGACCAATAAAACCCATGATGGAATGTTGGCCAAAAGTGAATGTCACCGGAAAAGTGCCTCCCTGCGTCTCAAAGTTTCCGGCCCATGTTTGTATGCCTTGAGCTTGAGTTTGCGCCTCATCAATCAGAACTCGAATACTCTCTCCATTTGGAAGCTGCAAAGTGGCTGAATCCCCCGCCATTAACACGCGAAACTGATCGATATTTTCAAATTCAATCGCTTGAATATCAGTGACGGCTTGGCTCTTCGGCTTCAGGTCTGCCAGTTCAGGCGTAGGATTGATGGGCTGCCAGACTTGCTCTACGTTTTGTGGCTCGGTCACACGAGGATCTTCACCTAGCTCTTGCACTTCTTCCTGCTCATTCACTACCCGATTTTCCGTTGACTCAAGCTCAACAGCAGGGTGTTCATGAATCGATAACTCAATCTCAGGTGCCGGTTTCGGAGCGATGACGTGCTCCTGCCGCTCATCAGGCAAGTTAGTACGCGGTGTACTTGAATAGGTAAAATAGAGTAAAGAAATACCTAAAAAAAATAGAACAACAAACGATAAAAATAACAATCTTGATAGCTTCATTTGATACACATCCGTGATGAATAAGTGTTGTTGTTATAAATAAAAACGACACAGAAACACAACCTAGATAGTGTGATTTTGTACCAGAAATAAAAGTCAACATTATCGAATTAAATAAATCACTGGATGGTGATCAAACTTTATCAATACGTATATTTATCATAATTTAATTCATGACATTGATTTGAATATTTCATGACATATTTAAAACAGTCTAGATTAGATAAATAAAAAGCCTGCAAATGAGATTGCAGGCTAAAGTGAGTGAATTCGTTACTTAATTACTTTCTAAAAGTGGTTCTCGTTCATTTTCTACGACATGATCTATCCACTGATATAATCCGCTCGCCACGACTCTACCCGATTGGGTCAAGCCGTAATAAACCGTCACGGGTATGGTAGGCTGCTGCTCACGCCATACCCAGCCAATCTCTTCAAGCATCTTCAATCTGTGGCTTAACATTTTTGCTGAAATGCCATTCAATGAATATTGAAGTTCACCAAAACGAGCGGACTCAGAAGAGTCTAAATGCCAAAGTATATGCGTGACCCACTTCGTTGATATTCTCTCTAACTGCTGTAAGGCAACAGTATCATTAATGGGTATTCTTGGTGATTTGATATTTACGTCCACGAATATTCTCTATTTTGCTGTGTTTGATTTGCCATCATAACACTGGAATAGATTTATTAGAATTATTCGCTCATCGATAATTCAGTTACAAATAGTTAGTAGCTTTACTGATTTTATTTATCATTTCATCTACCAAGAAAATACTTCCCAATAAAAACACAGTTAATTAAATCTATTGTAATAAGCAAGTCAAGAAGTTACAAGTTTGCAACAAAAACAGTATTGGCGAGCAGTTTCATTCATTAACTTTGTTCTATTTTTTTGAACAACTAAAACGAATCACTCCCATCGTTTACTTTGCAACAGCCAATTATGCTAAGCGGCGAATGTGAATTGACACATCAACAATCATTATGAGGACTTTATTTATGCAAAAACTAACCCCTGTTTTGTTACTCGCAACTGCGATTGTACTACCAATCCACGCCAATGCTTCTGAGTTAAAAATGAGCGTATCAACGAGCCAAAATACCGCGCTATTAAGGCTCACACAGGATGGAACCCCTGTTGCTAACTACCCAGTAAAAGTGGAAGGTGCGGATAACGAGGCCTATCAAACCTCAGAAAATGGCACCTTGATCATCAAAAACTACGAGCCTCATTCGCAAGTCGTGAAATTTACTGTGACCGACTCCACTGGCAATAGCCAAACGGAACAAAGCTTTTTATCTCGCGATTGGTAAGTTCACCTAAAGGACTCACCATCATGGATTTGATGCACTAACGAGAATGATGTCCCTTCATTATTCTCGTTTTTTCTATCGTTAATCGGATCTCTACACTGTTTATTCCTATTCAAGCATGGTTAGATAATAGGCCTGACCTTCGGCAAAGGTTCTGCGACTGATGAAGATTGTAATACTGCACGGTTTGTATATGCATGGTTTGGTGATGCAACCTCTCGCGCAACGTCTCAATAAACTCGGATATCAGACAGAAGTGATCAGCTACAACACTTTAGCCATCGATGATGAAAAAGTATTTCAAGCCATAGACTGCGCACTGGCACAAGATCGCATCAACGTGTTGGTAGGACATAGTTTGGGTGGATTGATGATCAAACATTATCTACGTTCTCGTCACCCTTCACCTAATGTGATTTCTCATGTGGTTGCTTTGGCCTCCCCTCTTAAAGGGGCATCAATTGTCGCTAAGATCCAGCAGTTAGGACTAGGAGCCATGTTAGGTAACGCACATCTGTATGGCTTGCAATTGCATCAAGATAGCTGGGAATTGCCACAACGGCTGGGTTGCATCGCAGGAACATTGCGTTTCGGATTTCGCCCAATCTTACTCGGTGGTTCAGGAATGTGTGATGGCACGGTCACGGTTGCCGAGACTCAAATCTCAGGAATGACTGATCATCTTCTCTTGCATCAAAGTCATACAGGATTGGTTTACAGTCATCAAACCGCCCATCAAATTGACTACTTTATTCGCCACAATCAATTTCAGCATAAAAAAATCCCCGAATGAGGTGATAAGCCTCTATTCGGGGGAGCCAGGTGAATAATGCGCTTGGCAAAAGAACCACTCTCAACGCATGGATAGAAGGAGAAAGTGGTTGGTCACAGCGGTTCTGTGACAGACAATCTATCACTCACTCTGGCATTTAGCAGGCTGCTTATCCCAATTGGTTTAATAGCTTAATCCGATGGGTCAATGTCCATGGATTGGATATAAAGCGCCTTTTGATGAAGCAGACAGTCGACAACTTTAAAACGCGCCGCTTTGACCAGATTGGCTAAGGTTTGCCGTGATACCTGCATTTGCAATGCAGCCTGCTGCTGCTGCAAGCCAAGCTGATCAACCAATCTCAACGCTTCCAGTTCATCTGGGGCTAACTCAACACGAGCGAGCTGACTCATAGGAACACCGTTGGGTTTAAAACACGATGCTGGCGGGTGACACTCAATTCGGCGCGGAATTTTAGGACGAGCCACAATAAACATTCCTTTTGCTATTCACCGGGCTATTGAAAAGCAAATGCAGAGGGAATTCAACTGACAAAGCACTAACCACACAAACACAAAGGCCGCAATCACGCGGCCTCAAATCAATATCTTGAATAAACCTAGCGAGATTCTAGTGGATAAGAGCGGTAGCTCCACATACCGTAAGTACGCAGCGCATCACGGTAAATCCCTAGCAGTTCACCACTCGACGCCTTTTCAAGCTCATTCAATGGTTTATCAGGATAAGAAACGGTATCGAAACTAATCCCTTTCGGACCTGTTTGCCAACTCGCAATTTCAAACAAGGTTTGTCCCCGGCGAACATGACTTGCCGAGCTGATGATGGTCGCATGCTTAATACCATGACGAGCTAAGGCGTAGCTACTGTACAAGGCGTTATCGACTGTACTTGTCGCGTAGTTTTCTTCAATAATTCGTGCAGCACTCACTCCGCGCTCAATTAACCAATCCGCCATCAATTTCCCTTCCGTTTTATGATTTTGCGGTACTCCCCCAGTCAAAACAATCATGGCTTCTGGGTTAGCTTTTGCCATATCAAGAGTCGTTTCTAAACGCTTAACCAAAATGTCGTGCATTGAGCCATCAGGATTAAGTGCGTAGCCCAACGTCACAATCGCACCATCTTTACCAAGCTTTTGGGTCGCTTCTGCTTTCAACGGCGTTGCTACGATTCGGTCAACCGTAGCCAGAATACGTTGCAAATCTGCCGCTCGTCCTGCATTTAAAGATTGCACAGCTTTGACGTGTTTCTGGTAAGCCACATCGTTTCCTTTAAATTTTTGCCACACGGCTAGGTAGGTGTGTAGATCTACGTCATCAGGAGCCACACTGAGTGCTTGGTTAAACAGTTCAATCGCTTGATCAACATTCTTGTTGTAAATCTGCGCATTCGCAGCAGAAATCAGTAGGTCGGTGCGATAAGGTTCCAGTTGATAAGCTTCGAGCAAACGCTGAGTCACCATTTCCATGTTACTCGGCATTTTGGCCGTAAACCCAGCATGAGAGACTCGTGCTGGCGATTTAAACGCGGTTAATGCCTCTTCAAGAAGTTGATCCACCACTTGACGTTGCGTAACAAATTGACTGTATTCAACGCTTGGCTTGACCGCATTCTCTTTAGCGTTCACAGAGTAAGGTAGGGTTAGAGCCACAACACCTGTGATGGCAAGCGTCAGAAGTTTTTTATTCATTATGGAATTTCCTTATGTAGAGCAGCAAAAAAATGAATTTATGAATTCACCACCAAACAAACCGTGACTTATTTCGCATAGTAAAAATTCACTATTGATAAACAAACCTAACACTGGCAGGGATCTCATTTCCTAGTGCTCCTCACTTCGATGGCCGCTTTTGAAACCGTTGTTGGGTTACGTCGCACTGTGCATCAATCGACACACGCGATTTCCGGCAATCTAATCGATTTGCTGATTGCATATTTTCGCTTTGTAGCCGAGAGTGAGTGCTCTTTAGATTGAAGGAGGGAGAAGTATGTCGTTGGTGAACTTGCTACAACTACTCTGTTTGGCTGCGATTTGGGGTGGATCATTTCTTTTTATGCGTATTGCTGCCCACAGCTTTGGTCCCGCTTACCTGATAGAAGCTCGCGTAGGATTTGCCGCACTCAGTCTCTTTTTGGTGGCGCAGCTACTCAGGCGATCACTGCCAATACGCCAGCATTGGCCACATTTTTTGATTTTGGGCTTAATCAATACCGCCGTTCCCTTTTTACTGTTTGCTTATGCGGCGTTAACTCTAAATGTTTCAACACTCTCCATACTCAACTCCACAGCGCCCATCTGGGGAGCAGTGATTGGCTTTCTCTGGCATGGTACTCCTCTCTCCCGTAAAGCGGTGGCTGGGCTTCTGTTAGGCGTAAGCGGTGTGGCGGTTATTGTAGGATGGGATATGGTGGCGATAGGACATCACGCTGCGCTACCGATGGTATGCGCCGCGCTCGCAGCAGCCAGTTACGGCTTAGCCACCAACTACACCAAACAAGCACCCCAGGTCTCCGCGTTTGAAAATGCCCATGGCAGTATGTGGGCCGCGTGTTTATGGGTTGCTCCACTCATGTGGTTTGTTCCTCTACGTGAAACGCCTTCCAGCTTAGAATGGGGAGCGGTGATATTGCTGGGGGTCATTTGTACTGGGTTGGCTTACTTAATCTATTTCCGTTTGGTGAAAGCCATTGGTGCGGCATCCACACTTTCCGTTACCTTCCTCATCCCCGTTTTTGGCATCTTGTGGGGCTACTGGATCCTCGATGAACCGATAGGGCTCAACACCCTGTTCGGTACTTTACTAGTCTTGGCAGGTACCATGTTGGTTACCGGTTTTTCTCTTCGTAACGCCCGACTTTCACGCCAACCGCAACCGCATTAACCCTCTTCACCCCCGCCATTTTCACCCGTTGAGAATGGCTATTTTTGTTGCATATACAAACTTATATGTTGCATTTGATAATAAAGACAAGATTTAAAGCTAAAACTTTGTTACCAAATACGACAAAAACCAGCCATTTAAGTGATAAAGATCACAACCAAACAGCGAGATTTGCTTTTTATTTTCGAGTTTTTGATTACGCCTGCTAACCTCCGGCTCGCTTTGCAATGATGTCAGAGCGGAAAACTATAAGGAGTGTTCTGGATGAATACCAAAAAACCGTTATCGCTCACCGCTAAGGTCATCCTTGGTATGGTAGCCGGTATTTTGACTGGATTTGCGATTCGCGCCCTGTTTGCAGGAAATGGATTTGTAGACGCATATATCGTTAATGGACTGTTTGATGTTGGCGGCAAGATTTTTATCGCCAGCTTGAAAATGTTAGTCGTGCCACTGGTGTTTGTTTCACTGGTATGTGGTACGAGCTCACTCAAAGATCTCTCCACATTGGGCAGAATGGGCAGTAAAACCTTAGGTTTTTATCTCGCCACCACCGCGATTGCCATCACTCTTGCACTCACTATGGGCAGCTTATTTCAACCGGGAGCAGGGGCAGATTTAACCGCCGCCAGCAATTTTACCTCGGCGGAAGCCCCGTCTCTGGGTAAAGTGATTGTGGATATGTTCCCAACCAACCCAATCAGTGCAATGGCGCAAGGCAATACCTTGCAGATCATTATCTTTGCCGTTCTGTTTGGTGTGGCGATCAGTGCTGCTGGCAAACCCGGAGAGCGCATTGCTCAGGTGTTCAATGATCTCAATGAAGTGATCATGAAGCTGGTTGCGATGCTGATGCACTTAGCTCCTTACGGCGTATTTTTCTTGATGGCCAAGCTCTTCACCGGACTCGGACTGGGGGCAATTTTGAATTTAGCGGAATACTTTGTGGTGCTGGCGGGGACTTTGTTACTGCATGCCTTCGTCACCTATGGGTTGATGCTGAAAACCTTTGCAGGCCTGAATCCAATGGTGTTTTTCCGCAAAATGGAAGACGCGATTATGTTTGCATTTTCGACTGCGTCATCCAATGCCACCATTCCTGTCACCATGGAAACGGTGAAAAACCGTTTGGGCGTCGATAACAAAGTGGCTTCCTTCACCGTACCACTCGGTGCAACGGTGAACATGGATGGCACTGCGATCATGCAAGGTGTCGCGACCGCATTTATTGCGCAGGCCTTTAACATCGACCTCACCATGACCGATTACCTGATGGTGATCCTGACCGCGACACTGGCTTCTGTCGGTACTGCGGGTGTGCCTGGCGTTGGCTTAGTTATGCTCGCTATGGTACTTAACCAAGTGGGTCTGCCACTGGAAGGGATTGCGCTGATTATGGGTGTCGACCGCCTACTGGATATGATCCGCACTGCGGTGAATATCACTGGTGATGCCTGTGTCTCTTGTATTGTGGCGAAATCTGAAAACGCCTTTGATGAAGCACGTTTTGCCGATCCAAAAGCGGGTGAAAAAGAAGAAACGGTTCACTTATCTCAAGCTCAGTAAACTTAGCGACTTCACTGAATGTGACGTAAAAAAATCGCCCCACACATTTGTGGGGCGATATCATTCTTCGCCTAGCGTTTTCCCGCTTTCAGTTGAACATTCAAACGCAAAAGCTTAATCACATAAGCTTATTGGCTAAACTTTTGACGCATTCTCTGTAATAAAGAGCGCTTTTTCGTTTTGCTTTTACCAAACTGAGCTTGATGCATCGCTTGTTTAGCGATCATTTGGCCTAGGTAAACAGAACCGAGTTCATTATTCATAACACATGCCTCTTTGTTGTTGAGTGACATTTTGCGCTCAATATAACAGCGAAAAACAACAAAACAAGAGTATGGTCACGTTTTTTTGTAGTTTTATTACAAATTAATGGCGTTTTGGTTGTTTGTACGTTTTACCTGCCGCTTGGTAAACGTCTTTTTGCTTGATATCGAAAAAGCCATCAAAGAACCAAGCGACAAATTTCACCACGTCGTCACCTTCGTTCATGATGTGTTCGACGTATTCTTGTTCTTCGCCCTGCTCATCCACTTCCATGGTCACATGGTAAATACGTTGCTCACCTTCGACTTCAGCCAAAGCAAACTGACCTGAAAGCGATTGCGCCGCTTCAGCAATCGCCTCGTCTTCGCTGCTTTTTAGCAGTTCTAGGGCTTGCGGTAACGTCGCTTGCTCACATAAAAGTTTAATTAAGGCTTCAAATTGACTCTGTTGCATGATGTTTCCCCGTAGAAAGCTCTTCCCCATAAAAATGAGCGGCGATTATATACACTTCTCCACCTGAGCGGCAGTGAATCTCGATTATCAAACTAACCATCACTGGCCCGAGATTCAAACCAAGCTAGGCAATTACATTGATATTTGCGCAGCGCTAGGCTGCGAGTGCGCTTTTTTCGTTGCGATCAATACACTCAACATCGTGATGCCGACCAGAATATAAAACACACCCATTGCATTTTGGCTAGTCACCCAATGCTCCACCAAATATCCTCCCAGTAAACCTGCGATCCCCATCTGAATCGAACCAGAAAGCGCAGAAACCGCCCCCGCTTGTGATTTATGAGGTGATAACAAAAGCGTTGTAGCCAATGGAAAAGAGATGCCCTGCGCGATGCTCAGCCAAGTAAAAGCCCAAATCAGGTTAAACACGGAGAATTCGGTCAGCAGCAGCCAAAGGCCCGCAAATACCATCAAGCTAATCGCACACCCCAGCAATTGACACACCGAAAAACGAGAAGTCAGCATGTTTACAAGCACGCTGCCCAGTAATAAACCTGAAGAGGGAATAATAAGGGTCGAGCCGTAATCGGCTGCGGTCATACCTAGCTGTTTTTGGAGCAGAAAGGGCAAAATGGATAAGGTGACCAAGCTGGCTAAATAACTTAACCAGTTGTAACTTGCACTACTGGTGACTTGTTGATTAGTAAGCAGTTTAGCGTAGTTAATCACAATGCCACGCCATTGAACTCGCCGTTTTGGGTAAGGCAGCGTTTCTGGCAGGATCATCAACCCAAGCGTAAAAATCGCTCCAATATAGAGCAGCACAAAAATAAACACCGACTGCCAGCTTAAATGGTACGCCAGCCATCCGCCAAGGACTGGTGCAATAATTGGCATGATTGACGCGGTGATTGAGAGATATGAGAGAGCTTTGGTCAGATGGAAACCATCATAGCTGTCTCGCAACACACTACGCCCAAGTACCGAAGCACTGCCCGCCCCTAATCCTTGCAATAAGCGTCCAAATTCAAGAGCTTGAAAATGATCCGACATCATCACGCAGAGCACAGTACCTAGCAAATAGATACCTTGCCCAAGCAAAAACGTCGGGCGTCGGCCTACGGCATCGGACAGTGCGCCATAAAATAGCTGTGAGCCACCAAAACCCAGTAAAAAGAGCGTGACGAGCATCTGCGCACTCGCTTGATCGACCTGTAAATCACGGCTAATCAGAGGCAGTGAGGGCAAATAAATGCTCACACCCACTTGACCAGTAGCGATGATCATCATCGCAAGTAGCATGGGGGTGCGGCGAAAACGAGTAGAGGTTTGTGCGTTCATGGCAGAGAGTCTATATTGGCAACTCACATTTGATAATCTCGCAAATTGGAAATAAATTAGTTCCAACCAAGAACAAATAAGGGCACGAGATGGACTGGCTACAGAGCGCAAAAACCTACATCAAAGTCGTTGAAGAAGGCAGTTTCAATGGTGCAGCACGCAAACTCAACACCACCAGTTCGGCGGTCAGTAAGCGTATTCACTGGCTTGAGGAGCGTATTGGAGTTCAACTGCTGAAACGCACGACACGTTCAGTTACGCAGACCGAGGCCGGAGCGCTTTTTTATCAACGAGCCAAAGCACAGTTAGAAAGCTGGCAATCCGTGGTCGATGAAACACGCTCCGTCAACCAAACGCCCGCAGGCTTGCTGCGTATCGGTGCAACCTTAGCGGTCGGCTCTAAATTTTTGATGCAGTACCTCGATGAGTTTTTACAACGCTATCCCGATATCCGCGTTCAGCTCATCACCACCACACCGGGACAATTACCAGAACTGCATCTCGATCTGTTCATCAGCCGTGAAATTGAGCAGCTCAATTCGCTTAGCTTCAAAGCCACTCCCCTATTTGAGTATCAAGCGGCGTTTTATGCCTCTCCGAGCTATTTGGCTAAACATGGCGTTCCACAAACGCTACAGGAGTTAACTGAGCACAATGTGCTGTGCTGGGGGGAGCAAACATTTCGCGAAGTAAAAACAGCGCAAGGCAAACGCCTAACGTTAACGGGCAATTTCGCCACCACCAACCCTGAAGCCTTGTTTTATGCAGGGAAAGCCGGCATGGGGATTATTGTCACTGGGCATATTATGATCAAAGAAGAGCTAAAACAGGGCAATTTGGTTCGCCTATTGCCTGATGTCACTATAGATCAAGCGACCGTATACGCGTATTACCCCAAATTGGAGTACCAACATACCCGTACTCAGCTATTCCTTGATCATTTGAAGCAGAAGTTAGTGCAAAACAAAACCGAATAAGTGATTTTAATATCAATTAACAGATCGAAATTCCTGCCGGCAGTCTAATTTTTTTGCTCAGTAAACGATTGAAATAAAAAAGTAAGCCTAAAAATCCATGACTAATCCATAAAAATTGGGTGGAAAATCATCCAGAACTCATCAATAGTAACTACATGCATATAAATCCAAATGGCTTGGAAGCAAGGACTACCTTCCAACTTATTGGGCAGAGAGCTTCGCCGTGACGAGCTCCATATTGTCAGTTACCGCTAGAGAGATCAGAGTATGACGAGCACTCAATTGAAATCAGAGAAACTGAGTCTGGATGCCATACACCACTTCAATGGGCTTTGCGGTTCAGAGCTACTTTCTCAAGCCACGCAGTTTCTGCATAAAACGTTTAATAGCCACAGTTCGATGGTAATTGAGCTAGACAAAATGCGCTATAAAGCACACAACCTGTCTTGTGCCAGTATTGAACCCAGTGGTTTAGAGCCTGATTACGAATTGCATGGCACACCTTGTGAGCAAGTCGGGTTAATGCAGCAACCTTACTGCTTATTCACACACCAAGTCGCCGAACGATTCCCTACCGATGGCTATCTGGTAGAAAACCAGATTGAAGCCTATCTTGGGATCCCGATTTCGTTCTCCAATGGTGAAAACTACGGCATCCTGATCTCCACCTTTACTCGCCCATTGGAACAGTACGATAACTTAGTTTTGACCCATCAAATTTTGGCTCAAATGATCGCCCATGATTTGGAGTGCCAACAGATCGCCGCTCGCTCGCAAAGTTTAGTCAACCAACTACGCCATGAAATATCCCATGATAATTTAACAGGTCTAATGAATCGTAATGATTTAGCCGAGAAACTGACGGCTCTCGTTCAAGAAGATAGACATCATTTCACCCTGGCCTTTCTTGATATTGATGAATTTCGTTCGATAAACGATCTGCATGGGCACTATTTGGGAGATCTTGTGCTGAAATTTGTCGCGGATGCGATAAAACAAGCCGTCCCCGAAGAAGGATACGCCTTTCGCATCGCCGCTGATGAATTTGCTTTTTTAACCACAGATCGTGAGCCGATGAAAATCTGCCAAACCATACTCAACAAACTGGCGCAAGATTATATCGATCAAGATCGTCGCCTCAAAATTAGTGTCAGTATTGGTATAGCCAAGTACAGTGGTGAAAAACTCAATGCCGATCAATTACTGTTCAATGCAAGTCTCGCTTTAAAAGAGTGTAAACGGAACCATAACACGCGCATTCGTTTCTATGACAACTTACTGAGCAATCAATACTATCGGCGTACACAAATCATTGAAGCTTTGCGTAGTGAATTGAGTAAGCCAATTCATCAAACTGAGCTGTATGTGGTCGTACAACCGATCGTGAAAAAGCATCAAAGCAATTGGGACTATTTTGAGATCTTAACGCGTTGGAATAGCAGTACGCTCGGTGTGGTGACACCACTGGAATTCATTGAAGCAGCAGAGCAATCTGGCCTGATTGTCGAATTTGGCGAACGTATTCTCGAATTGGCCTGCATCGCGAAACAAGAATTAGAACAAGGTATTGACCAAAAAATTCGCTTAAGCATCAACTGCTCCGCCGATGAGCTGACGCATTCCAATCGTTACCTTGAGCATCTATTAAAAACCATTAAAGCCTATGGTTTTCAAGCCGACGAGTTCACCATTGAACTGACAGAAACGGTTTTACTCTCTAAGGCCGCAGAAGTGTGCAGTATTCTCACCATATTGCGTGAATTGGGTTTTAAAATTGCCTTGGATGACTTTGGGACAGGTTATTCGAGCCTTAACTACATCCACAGTTATCCGATTGATTGCATCAAGATTGACGCAGCATTTGTGCGTAACCTACTTACCAACCAAACCTCTGAGAGTATCGTGTGGTTAATTATTCAGCTTGCCAACCAACTTAAACTCGATCTCGTCGCTGAGGGGGTAGAGAACCAACAAGCGCTGGATAAACTCTATCAAATGGGCTGTGAGCAAATTCAAGGGTATTACTTCAGTCGACCTGATTTACCGAGTGTGATTATTGAACGCTGGCAAAAAGGGACGAATGTAACTCAAATGGCGAATTAACCAATATTCTCAACGCAGGCTTCAATCCAAACGATACACCAAAACAGCAACGGCTAGAAACGACAAAGCCCCGTGACGGGGCTTTGTATTCACACTCGATTTTATTGCGCTGCTAGCATGCTTTCTTGGCGAGCTAACATCTGGTCAAGCTCTTTGCGCTTGGCAATAAACTGCGCCATCTCCTTCTTCGGCACTGAACTTGCCATCGGGATATTGGCTTTCATGGCGTTGACAGGACGACCACGCACGATTAACTCATAGTGCAGATGAGGACCGGTCACACGGCCGGTATTACCCGATAATCCTATCCGCTGACCACGCGATACTTTCTGCCCTTTCTTGACCAATATCTTGCTCAAGTGCAGATAGCGCGTCATGTAAGTATTACCGTGCTGAATCACCACATAGTTGCCCGCATAAGGGTGATTACGTGTCATGACCACAACACCATCACCTGAGGTATACACAGGAGTTCCAATTGGCATCGCAAAGTCTGTACCGTTATGCGGCGCTACGCGCTTAGTCACCGGATGCAGACGTCTCGGGTCAAAGTTTGATGAAATACGCCACTTGCTGTCCACCGGATAACGTTGGAAAGCGCGTTGCAAGCTATCACCATTCTTATCGTAATACTGACCGTCTTGGTGCAGATACGCGGTAATCTCTTTGCCACGGTTGAAGATTTTAATCGCCTGAATTTCAGAATTACCGGTGAGCTTTTCTCCGACGAGCTGACGCGATAGTACGACTTCAAAGCGATCGCCACGACGCAAATCACGGCCAAAATTAATTTTGTCTTTCAGCAGAGTGACGATTTGATCCACATCGGCGGCACCAAGGCCAGCACGATTAGCCGAGAGAGAAAAGCTACCGTCCACTTCACCAATCAGCGGCTCAACCTTCCACGTACCAGGAATTTTGCGCTCTTCAAATTCGTAGCTACCATCGTTCAAACGCGTATAAACGGCGCGGTCAACGAGGCTAAATTCCAGCTCCATTTTGGCCAAGGTGTTATCGCTGCCTTTCCAAAAACGCAGCACGTTCCCCGGCCGTAACGTATCAAGAGCGAGGTAGTTTAAGTCAGTTTCCATGACTTTCATTAGCTCGGTATAAGCAAAACCAAGCTGATTAAAGATAGTACTTAGGTTATCACCCGGCTTGATTTCATATTCATAATCCGGATGGCCCACTTTGACCACTTCTACAGTATGTTCTGCTGAAGAGAACTGTACGAGCGGAGATTCTGGAAGAGACAACTCAATACGTTGTTGCCGCGTGGGACTGTTTAGCGAAGAAGATATCGCGGCCACAGCCAAAAGCGGCAAACCTACTAGTGTCGCTTTCTTTCGCATTGAAAGCTCAGAAAATCGCAAAATAATAGATTTAGATATCACCAGTTTACCTGTGGAAAAAAGTCAAAACTCGGCCAAGAGTAAGGGTTTCAGCGCGGTTTGTCACCTACGCTTTCGTCAATTTAAAGCAAAAAAGGCACATTTGTGCCTTTCAAAAATAGAGGATTTTGTGTGCTAGCAGCAACTTAGTTGTTTGTGATTTTTTGAGCTTTCGTCAAAAAATGCTACCCAAATCACTGATAGGTAGTTAACAAACAGTTTTCTTCGCCAAAACCGTTAGCAATATACTGATCGGCATGGGGATCATTGACCCACTCTTGTTTATCGAGCAAATAGCGGAACTGAAATTCACGATCTTTCGGCAAACGAGTTTTAAATTTGAACGTGCTTGATTTGGCCGATTTTTTCATTGGCTCAGGCTGCCAACCTAAAAAATCGGCCACAATCGCCACTTCAGAGGCCGCTTGCGGGGCATCGCATTCAAAAGTGACTTCCACTTCATCTTTTGTTTTAAGGAACTTCTTGTTAATCATGTCAAACTCCATCTTCGAACAAAAAACAACCAACCGTAGGAATCATAGGTAATTTGTTATCTATACTCAACCTACAATCTATCAATTAAGTGCATATCTTGAAAATCATCGGCGCTCTGTTTTTCCGCATGAAATTCTAATTAATCGCAGTCTTTTCCGTTAATGTTGGGAAAATGTGACGTTACATGAAGTTAATTCAATGAAATTAAAAGATTAATTTTTTGACTCTGCCCGTCTAGCAATAGGTCAGTCAACTGAAGCCGCCCTTTACAGCCTATAAAATGAGCGTAGAATCCTCGGCGTTTTCATTTCCCTATTTTTGTTAAGGTGATCAACTATGTTTGCCATCTATGAATCCTATAAAGCCGGTCAGTTGCAACCCAAACAATGGGTCAACAATATTACAGCAGGATTGATAGTTGGGGTGGTGGCACTGCCGTTAGCCATGGCGTTTGCCATTGCATCGGGAGTAAAACCAGAACAAGGAATTTATACCGCTATCATCGCGGGGATTATTGTTTCCCTGTTTGGTGGTTCACGCGTACAAATCGCCGGCCCAACCGGCGCGTTTATTGTTATTCTTGCAGGCATCGTAGCCGAACACGGCGTGGCTGGATTACAAATTGCCACCATCATGGCGGGCTTTATTCTCGTGGTATTGGGGCTCGCTCGATTAGGTAGCATCATTCGCTATATTCCTGATCCGGTTATCGTCGGTTTTACTTCAGGCATTGGGGTGATCATTTGGGTAGGGCAATGGCGTGACTTCTTTGGCCTTCCTGAAATTAAAGGTGAGCACTTTCATCAAAAACTGGTGGCGATTTTTCATGCTTTCCCACAATTCCATCTCACAACAACACTGCTGGCTTTACTGTCGCTAGCTTTAGTGATTTTTGGGCCGAAAATTCCCAAACTCTCAAAAATTCCGGGGCCGCTTTTAGCCCTGGTGGTGGTCACGTCGCTGCAATATGTGGTGGGATTTGAAGGCGTCAGAACCATTGGGTCAGCGTTTGGCGGTATTCCACAAGGCTTACCTGAGTTTGCGCTACCGGATCTTAGCCTAAGCCAAATGATTCAACTGATTGGTCCTGCCTTTGCGATTGCGATGTTAGGTGCAATTGAATCCTTACTCTCCGCCGTAGTTGCTGATGGCATGGCTGGCACCAAACACAACTCGAACCAAGAGCTGGTTGGACAAGGGATTGCGAATATTGTGGCCCCTCTATTTGGTGGTATTGCTGCAACGGGTGCGATCGCGCGAACCGCGACCAACATTCGTAATGGCGGCAATAGCCCAATCGCTGGAGTCATGCACGCGCTGACGCTGGTCATTATTCTGCTCGTACTCGCACCTTTGGCGGTGAATATTCCTCTCGCGACGTTGAGCGCGATTCTATTTGTGGTGGCTTGGAATATGAGTGAAGCGCCGCACTTTGTACAACTGGCTAAGCGCGCACCGCGTGCTGATGTGGCGATTCTACTGCTCACCTTCGGTTTGACCGTGTTTGCCGATCTGGTCGTGGCAGTCAATATCGGTGTGATCATTGCTATGTTGCACTTTGTAAAACGCATGGCATCGAGCGTTGAAGTGAAGGCCAACGGCTCGCAAGAGATGAGCTACGAACTGGCACAACACGGCAGAAGTACACTGCCTCGTGAACTGGCGGTGTACGCGCTAGAAGGCCCCTTCTTCTTTGCTGCGGCAGAAACGTTTGAACGTGTGATGGGCAGTATTCAAGAAACCCCTCAGATCTTAATCTTGCGTTTAAAATGGGTGCCTTTTATGGATATAACGGGTATTCAAACGCTGGAAGAGATGATTCAAAGCTTCCACAAACGTGGGATTAAGGTTTTGATTTCAGGTGCCAATAGTCGAGTCTCACAAAAATTGGTCAAAGCAGGCATAGTCAAACTGGTCGGCGAGCAGAATGTCTATCCCGTTTTTGAAGGCGCTCTCAGCGCAGCATTAACGGAAATTGAAGCCCAACCCACCGAGTGATTGACGTAAACGACTTGATATTTCCGCATCCAGTCGAAGCGAAAGACCATACTTCAACCTAAGCCTCCGAGAGCAAGGAGGCTTTTTTATTTTTATTCTCTTCTTAATCGAAGCTACAGCAGTGCTGACTACCACACTCGTGGCTAACAATATGCTTTACGCCACACAATGACCAAGCAATCGCTTTGCGATCTTATTCATCAACAATGATACTTTTAACAATAAATATACAAAAAACCATCAAAGCTTGAAACATCAGGAAATTAATTTGAATGCATACCCAAAATAAATGAATAGTATTGCGTAGGGTGTCAAAAATAGATATTCTTGCGCCCGCTGATTAAATACGGAAATGCAGTGAATTTTTATGCCAAGGTGTGGCGAATTTCGACTGAACAGTGTGTCTGAATGACGCAGCATGAATAGAGATAAATAATGCAAGATAACGCGCAAACCTTAGAGCCACCAGCGAAGGCTGGCACAGGTAATCTGTGGATGTTCCTGATCCCTTCTCTGATCGGGCTTTTCCTCTTTATGGCGCCCATCAGTTACGATGGATCGTTAACCATTCCAGTGGCGGTGTTGGCCAAGTCCGTTCAAGCGCTGTTTGGGGATTCTCTGGTGACTGTCGTTACGGCAATCATCGCCTTTATGTCGGTTGCCTCTGTTATCTGTAAAGTCTTTAAACCAAGTTGGGTCATGTCTCGTCCTTTCTTAAACAGTTTGTTTAATCCTTCTTGGCTTTGGTTAACCGTGCGTGTGATTGGCGGAGCTGCCGTGATCATGACATTTTTCCAAATCGGTCCAAAAGCGATTTGGGAAGAAAATACGGGTGGACTGGTTTTGCAAGGCCTGCTCCCAACGCTATTTTCCGTGTTTATTTTCGCAGGCTTACTGTTACCTTTGCTGCTTAACTTTGGCTTGTTAGAGCTGTTTGGCAGCTTACTGAGCAAAGTGATGCGCCCTTTATTCAATCTACCGGGTCGCAGCGCAATCGACTGTATGGCTTCATGGCTGGGCGATGGTAGCGTAGGCATCCTACTCACCAGTAAACAATACGAAGAAAAATTCTACACCCAACGTGAAGCAGCGGTAGTTGGCACAACCTTCTCTGCGGTATCGATCACTTTTAGCTTAGTGGTGATCGCCCAAGTCGAGCTTGAACACCTATTCCTACCTTTCTATGGTGCAGTCTGTTTAGCGGGATTGGTGGCAGCGGTAGTTATCCCTCGCCTTCCTCCTTTGTCATGGAAAAAAGATACTTATATCGATGGCAGCAAACCTCATCCTGATGCCGATGCGATCCCAGAAGGTCACAGCGCGTTTTCTTGGGGCATGGAGCTGGCTTTAACCAAAGCGGCAAAAGTTAAATCCGTCCAATCGGTGATCGGTGAAGGCATACGTAACGCCGTCGATATGGTGTTTGGCGTACTGCCTGTCGTGATGGGGCTTGGCACTATTGCCTTGGTGATTGCTGAATATACTTCGGTATTCTCCCTGCTTGGCCAACCTTTCATTCCGTTTTTAGAGCTGCTGGGCGTACCAGAGGCTGCCGCGGCTTCAAAAACCATTGTGGTTGGCTTTGCGGATATGTTTATTCCGGCCATTTTAGCGGCCTCTATCGATAACGAAATGACACGCTTTGTCATTGCAGCGATGTCTGTGACTCAGCTTATCTATATGTCTGAAGTCGGTGCACTACTGCTCGGTAGCCGCATCCCAGTCAATATTGTCGAGCTGTTTGTCATTTTCATTTTGCGCACCCTGATCACTCTGCCGGTGATTGCCGCAGTCGCACATCTGCTGTTCTAATCTGTCTCCCTATTAAGAAGCGCCATCAACATGGCGCTTTTCTTATACCAAATCTCATTTTTGAGTCTTTTTATCATCAATCTTATTAATATCAGTGATTTTCATATCATCTGACTCCGCCTATAATTCAACCAAATAATGATGATTAGCCGTAAAGTTGTAATCAATAGCCCTGCAACTTCAGGTTGAGAAGTAGAACATATCCCCATAACTTGGAAACGAACGCAGCCAACATCGCTGCAGCTTCAACGAGGAAGGGGATAACAGTGCGGAATAACCAATAATGAGATGGATATTGCTGATCTTGACCTTGTGGTGCAGCTCTTTCGCTTTGGCATCGGACATCACGATACAAATCGCAGACGGGCCGCCTAAGGTATTTTCATTGCAAAAGCTAGCCACTGAACTGCCTGCGGTTTCTTTTACCACTGAACTACCATGGATTCATGGCTCACATCAGTTCACCGGATTTAAGGTGAACGATTTGCTTGAGTATTTACAGCAAAATCATGTCAACTCGGTAACTTTTATGGCATTGAATGACTACGCTGCTAATATTTCGATAGCGGATATTCAACACTATGAACCGATCGTGGCGTACTACATGGACGGTAATGAGATGCAAATTCGCCACAAAGGCCCTTTTTGGTTGGTGTACAACTTAGATCAAAATCCAAAACTGAAAAACTCCGTTTACTACACCCATATGGTTTGGCAGATAAGTCAAATTTTGATTCATAAGAAGCCATGAATACACAAACTCAGAAAACGCTCCACCCGCTGATCTTACATGCCAAAACACTGCTGATCTTCATGTCGGCAATACTGATTTTGGCCAATTTGTATTTGATCAACAGTACTCGCGATTTATCTAAGTCTTACTCTTCACACACGAACCAAGCGATCTGGTTCTTATTCCAGCTCAATAAAGAGTTTACTGAGATGCTGGCGCTCTCCCCCTACCTATTGGAGTCGGAGAGCAACCAGCGCGATGTGATGGTGAAATATGAGCTGACTTGGAGCCGTTTTGATCTGATCCTCAATAGCCCAGAGGCCGACGGCATTATAGGCATGCCCAGCACTCGCGAATTCTTCCAAGCCGCGTTTGCACGCTTTAAACAACTTGAACCGCTACTGCTTGCGGCCAAAAATCCAGAAAGCTTACAAACTTTTATTATTGCCGCACAGCAAGAGCTGGATATTTTTATTCAGTTCATAAACCGCACATTTGGTGTGCAAAGTCCTTTGTACGTAGAGCAAAAAGAGCAATTGAATTACCTCAGTCGCATTCAGTTTGCACTGATGTTGTTAATGTTTAGCTGTGTGGGGCTGGTGAGTTTTATTTTGCATAAAGAAGCTACGCACCATAGAGTGTTGGCCTTAACAGACCCATTAACAGGGCTGGAAAACCGCACAGCCATGTTCACCGAATTAGAACGCCATCGCCGCAGCGGTGGATTCTCTCTCTTTTTGCTCGATCTGAATGGCTTTAAACAAATAAATGATACCTACGGACATCCAATGGGCGATGCGGTGCTCAAACAGGTCGCCTACCGCTTAAGTCATTCGATTCCTGCTTTCGATTATCGTGTGTTTCGGATGGGGGGAGATGAGTTTGCCATCATCTTAAGCAGCATCAATTCGACCGAGCAGATGATGATGCAGCGCATGATCAAACAGTGTTTTGAACAAGAATTTGAATTAAGCGGCGATTTACGAGCCAAGCTCAACACCAGCGTCGGGGTCAGTACCTATCCATTGGACAGCACTAATTTAAGCCAGTTGATCCATCTGGCAGATAAAAACATGTATGAAATGAAATTCCTACAAAAAAGCCCCTCATCGTGAGGGGCAAAGTTTACCATCGCTTATAGTTATAATTTGCCAGTATTCATTAACCAAAATCACCATTCACATAACCACGGGTACGATCATCGCGTGGGTTACTGAAAATGACTTGAGTGTCATCGTGTTCAACCAACTCACCCATTAAGAAGAATGCAGTACGGTCTGAAATACGGCGCGCTTGCTGCATTGAGTGAGTCACGATAACGATGGTGTAATTCTTCTTCAGATCTTCCATCAGCTCTTCAATTTTGTGGGTCGCAATTGGGTCAAGTGCCGAAGTCGGCTCATCCATCAAGATCACATCGGGTTCCATGGCGATGGTGCGCGCGATACAAAGACGCTGCTGCTGGCCACCTGATAAACCAAAGGCATGAGATTTAAGACGATCTTTTACCTCATCCCACAGCGCTGCGCCACGCAGTGAACGTTCAACCACTTCATCAAGATGCTTTTTGTCCTTGATACCTTGCGCACGCAGACCATAGGCCACGTTTTCATAAATACTCATTGGGAATGGGTTGGGTTTTTGGAACACCATACCAACGCGGATACGCAGATCAGACACATCGATATTGCCATACACATCTTGGCCATCCATGGTCAGCTTACCGGTAATCGTGACTCCCTCAATGAGATCATTCATACGATTCAGGCAGCGCAACAGGGTTGATTTACCGCAACCAGAGGGGCCAATCAGTGCTGTCACTTGACGCGTAGGAATCGGCAGATTAATCGATTTCAGGGCTTGGTTCTCACCGTAAAACAGGTCGAGGTTTTCAATGTTGAATTTGGTCGTTTTCATTGTGTTATCTCTAAATTCTGTCAATGACTTAATAGGTTGCAGTATTGAATCGTTTGGCGATTAACTTGGTGATCATGTTGATCACCAAAACCACAACAATCAGCACAGTGGCGGTGCCATAAGCTTGGTTCCATTCTTCAATGGTGAACAGCTCTGTGGTCAGTTTGTACAAGTGAACGGTCAAGGTGCGTCCAGAATCGAGCAGAGAATCTGGAATACGCGCCACCATACCCGCGGTTAAAAATACTGGGGCAGATTCACCAATGACACGGCCAATACTCAAAATGACAGAAGTTAAAATCCCCGGCATAGCACTTGGCAAAATTAGCCGACGGATGGTGTAAATTTTTGAAGCGCCCACGCCATACGAGCCTTCACGGTAGGTTTGTGGTACCGCCATTAAGGCTTCTTCCGTGGTACGGATAATGACTGGCAGGATCAAGATACTGAGAGTTAATGCACCGGAAAGAATAGAGAAACCTAAGCCCAAAATCGCCACGAAGAAGGTCATACCGAACAGACCAAAAATGATCGAAGGGATCCCCGCCAGTGACTCGGTACAAAAGCGGATGATTTTGACCAAACGGCTGCCGACTTTGGCGTATTCCGTCAAGTAAATCGCTGTCATGATACCGATAGGCGCGGCGACCGCGATCGAAGCGACAACCATATACACGGTCGAGACAATCATCGGGAAAATACCGTGCTCATCGCCCGTATGGGTGTAATTATCAGTAACGAATTTCCAGTTAACGTGTTGCAGACCGTTGGACAAGATGTACCAGATGATCCAGAACAAGAAGCCGACGGTCAGCGCCGCAGAAATCCAAATAAACGTGCGCAAGATATTGTCTTTGAGCACACGCGCTTGTTTCAGTTTTACGCGATCCATCGTCATTACCTCGCTTTCTCACGGTTTAAATACAGCAACGCACCGTTCAGCATCATGATGAATACCAGCAGTACCACACCTGTGGCGTAGAGTGCATTAGCATGGATGCCACTGGCGTAAGACATTTCAATCGCAATGTTGGCTGTCAGGGTACGCGCCGAATCAAGTAGGCCTTCTGGCATCGCAGGTGCGTTACCCATCACCATGATGATCGCCATGGTTTCACCCAGAGCGCGACCAATACCCAAGATAACGCCCGTCATGATCCCGGAGCGCGCGGCGGGAACCAGCAGTTTGAAGATGGTGTAGATGCTTGAAGCACCCAGTGCGAGTGAACCTTCTTTGTAAGCACGCGGTACCGCGCGAATCGAGGTTTCAGAGACCGTAATCACGGTGGGAAGGATCATGACGCCCAACACTATGATACCTGCCAGAATCGTGTTACCCGCAGGCACATTAAAGACATCTTGAATCAGCGGAACGATGATCACCAAGCCAAAGAAGCCATAGACCACAGAAGGAATACCGGCGAGCAATTCAACTGCAGGGCGTATCACATCCGCTACCCGTTTGGGAGCCACTTCAGCGATAAAAATAGCCGTGAGAACACCAACCGGAACCCCCACAATCACAGCCCCAAAGGTTGAGACGACAGAAGCGACAATCATGGTCGCCACGCCAAACAGTGCAGGTGGTAACCAGTCTTGTCCGAGCACTATGCCGGTGACTCCCGCTTCTTGGAAAGCAGGGATACTTTCACGAACAATGAAGTAAGCAATGATGGCTAGAGACAAAATGCCGATCACAGCACTGGTTAAAAACAAACCGTGAAAGATACGTTCTTTCCAGTCAACACGTCGTTGCTCACGCAAACTACGCATAGAGGTATTATCCATAAGCTTGTCACTATTTGTTGCGATGGTCATAAAATCACCTATCGAACTAAGGTCGATGTAAATAAAGTACCCGACCCAAATTGGGTCGGGCAAAGGAGTAAAGCGTGTTAGTTAACTGCGATGTAGCCTTTATCAGCGACAATCTTTTGTGCTTCTGGAGACAGCATCCACTCTAAGAATTTCTGTGCTTGTGCTGATGGTTTACCTTGTTGGTAAAGCACGAGGAACGGACGAGAAACTTTGTAAGTACCGTTTTTCACGTTATCAACGCTCGCTTCTACACCATCCACAGATAGAGCGTGAACTGATGTGTCGACAGTACCGAGCGAAATGTAACCAATTGCATAAGGGTTGGAAGCAACGATGGTTTTTAGTGCACCGTTACCGTTCGCGACTTGAGCACGTTGAGAAATGGCAGAGACTTCTTTATCCGCAATTTTCTTTTTCAGAGACATGATGTCTTCGAAAGCACCACGAGTGCCTGAAGCAGTGTCACGAGTGACGGCAACAATTGGCTTATCTTCACCGCCAACTTGTTTCCAGTTGGTGATTTCACCTTTGTAGATTTCAGAAACTTGTTCCGCTGTCAGACCTTTCACCGCATTGCTTGGGTGAACCACGACTGCGATACCGTCAAGCGCTATCGCTTCTTCCATTAATGTTGGCTCTTTTTCAGAGTCTTTCAGATTGCGCGATGACATACCGAGATCTGCGCTGCCATTTTTCGCGGCTTTGATACCCGCAGAAGAACCTGGGCCTTGTACTTCAATGAAAACTTCAGGATTCTTTTTAGCATAGGTTTCAGAAAACACTTCCATCAATGGGGTAACACTGTTTGAGCCCACAGCTGAAATTGTCTCTTTCGCCATCACTGGAGTTACTGCAAGTGCGCCCATAAGAGCGATAGCACCGATTACTGTCTTTTTCATCACGAATTTCCTATAAGTGGCTGGGTTGCCGTTGTGTTTCACTTGAACGAGGCTCACTTTAGGCGGTGAATATGACAATTATGTTTCACTTAATTGAACCCTCTATGACACCTTTCGCTTATTGTTCATAAAATCCACAGACATAGCGTTTTCACCCAAGCGGTTATCAAGGTTGCAACAAAAAATTCACCCCAAAAGCTAACTATTTCTTCCATCAGCAACATCAGGATAAAAATGCGACTCGAGTCAGCATTTAGATGACATAAAAAAGGTCTGGATAAACCAGACCTTTGTCTTTTTCGTGCCACTTACTTTTAGAGCTAACACCACCGCCCTTCAAGCAAGATGGGGACAGCAGAAATAAGCATGCCTATTACTCATCCGCCACAAGGAGCAACCCCATCTCATGAGCGTGAATCGAGTACGCATAAATCTCGCCGTTAATGGCATCCCACGTCCAAGCTTCTTCACGCTCAATACGCGTGGTATTACTCCATAAATAAGCGGCATAGTTGCCCACCTCGGTCACTAAGCCAGAGGCAAACGCCGTCTCATTCGCCGCTGGCGCAAAGCAGGCTTGTTCGGTCAAACTGCTTAGCTCTTTGATGTTTGGCATGCGCCACTGTTTAACACCCGCAAACTGGTGTAAACGGTGACGGCTACCCGGGTGATTGATCGCTTGCACTTCTTGGAGTGCCGCTTGCCAGCGCAGAGGTTGCGCCTGTCCTGTACAACGTCCTTGCTCAGCATTCCACTCTTTGCCAAAGGTGCAGCGCATCCACGTTAACCCTGTGTGCAGGTCTTTTACTGTTCCTTGGGTGCTGTACACATAACGTAAGTTGGGTGCGGTGCGCACAATATCACTTGCACACTCTTGCGCCATTACCGGTAAGCTCAACGCCAGCAGAGTAGCCATAGTCGAGAGGGTTTTCATTCTTGATTCTCCACTGGGTTGGCAACCATACGCACTGGAAGCAGCAAGGAGCTACCCGAATCCGCTTCTTTATTCTGGTCATAGATTTCGATCACGCTGACTTCACCCTTAGCTAAGCCTAAGTGACTAATAAATCTGTAGGAGTGGGAGCCATTAGCCATTAATAACGAATAATTCATATAACTCACGGCAGAAGTCCAAGTATGGCCAGAGTAATCTTCGTTCTGGCTCTGCTGCGGAAAATAGCTCACGCTCAATGCCTGCGCCTCTTCGCCCATCTCGCCAAAATCAAACAGGTTGAACAACTCTAGGCTAGTCGGTAGTCGCCAATGACGGATCCCACAACGCGCCGTTTGGTTTAGATATGTAATGTATTGCGCCGTCGTACAGACTTCATCACCCGCACTATGGCAGGTGGCTTCTTCCACATCCTCAGCATAAGGACTAAAACGCCCAGGGATCTCAAGGGCAAACAGGCGTTCTTTGTGATTAAGCGAGGTCGTATCTGCACTTTTCACTTCCCACACCAATCCGGTTACTTCATCGCGTACACAAGACCATTCACTTGCGCTGTCGCTCAGTGGTTTGCCCGCTGCATCGAGTTTGCGCATCGTGAAGGCTGACTTGCCCGATAGAGCATCACGACCATACTCGGCATCCTGCTCTGGATAATCACTGTTGGGGATATAACCGACAACACCCCCTTCTTCATAAAAAGTGACCAGCCCAGTATCGTTTAGTGGCACTTGGCGAGGAACGCGTTTCGCCAACTGTGTCACGTACTCCGTAAGCTGCGCCTCATTCAAAGCGTTGTGGACTATGCCAGGATGTTCATCGCCGAAGGTTTGCGCTAAGGCGGCTAGCACTTGCGTGCGCTTTTCTGTGGCGATGAGTGGCAAAATCTCCAGCATATTGGCTTCAAGCTGGGCTAATGAATTTTGCGTAAACAGCGTCTGCAAATCTCGGGGAGCGGAGATACCACGCTGTTCAAGCTGGGCGAGAAAGAGTTTAATTGCGTCGGCTTCGGTGTAACCAGCCACCATTAACGCCGCAAACAGGGTGCTCACACCGTTGATGAGTCGATCCCCCGCTCGGTTTAACCCCGGAGCGGCAAGCACAATATTGGCTGAATCATTGTCTGCCGAGCGCGCAGCACTGGCACGGCTCACTTCAGCCAAAATAGGCAATGAATAGAGTGATTTATCCAAGCTTCTTAGCGTAAAACGACCATTGCTGTCCGCTTGGGTGGTAAATTCGCCGCTATCACAAGTGAAGTTTTGGTTACGGTCTAAGCAGATTTTGCTGTTCAGTGCGACGTTTTGCGCGCTCAACGAGCCCGATAAAACGTATTCAGGCAGACTCGTCTCCTGCGCAGCATCTTCACCGCCACAACCAGCCATCAGTAGCGCCATACTGATCAAAGAGTAGTGAAATTTCATGATTGAGTCCCCTTGTTAGCCCAACGACGACGAGAGAAAGCGCTCAGCAGAAGCAGCAAGCCTAAAGTGAGAGAACCACTGCCCGCCGCGACGTCTTCTTCACTATTGGTCGTGCTTGTTTGATCTTTGACTTCTTTATCACAGGTGTAGTGGGTCACTTCACCGACTCCCCATAAATGTAAAGTACCCACATTGCCCACGACATTATCGAGGATCTCCAAGCGCCAATTGCCATCTAACCGTTCACCGCGTAGCACTTGCAGCGCCTTTTGATGCGCTAATACCCAATAGTCATCCAGCTGCGCAACCGGCGTGGTTTGGTTGTTGAGGATCTCAACTCGGGTACCTTGTGGGGAAATCAAGGTGATACGCAAATCCTGCATATTGCTGTGGCTAAGTTTCACGCGCAGCGCAAAATCATCGCCCACAGTGCGCGCGGCGCCTTCCACAAAGAAGTTGTAGCTTTTAAAACCTGAAGCGAGTTTGCCATCACTGCTCAACTGCGCATCACGCAAGGTTGAGTTCAAGGTCGTAAAGGTTTGTGCCATCTTAGGAAGACCAAACACGACAGGTAACTCCGCCTGCCACGTTTGCTGGTCTAAGAAGTGGGCATACTGGTAGTTAAAATCGACCTTAACCGAGGTCGCGACACCACATTGGTAATCGGTTGGTGCAGGCAATCGCCACACCACATTAGCCAGATTGTCTTGGCTAAAAGTATGAGTTTGCCCAGCCATCACCACCGTGGCTTGCGTCGTTGCCGAGCGATCTGTCGCATTGACGTAAAGGTTTTGAGTTGCGAGCGGGTCAAGGTACTTTTTAGCAAATGCCGCTTGGAACGGTGCTTGCAGTAAACCGTGATGCTGCAAATTGCGCTGTAAGATCTGCTTATAGTCTTTATCTGGATACAGTGCGTTGGCCACATACAGCATGTTTTGTGCAAGGTCGTGCATCAATACCCCACGCCCTACGCCAAACATGGACTCCAACACTACAGTGTTGAACTCATCAAAGGCGCTGACCCCATATTGCTCAACCGCCTGCTTCAAGCTTTGAAACAAAGGGGTCGACCAGAGTTCATCACCTAAATGACCCGCTTCACGCTCATGGGCACGATAATCCCCTGCAGAGTAATAACGCGCTGCGAGGTTAGCCAAACTGCGAGTGGAAATTGTGGTTCCAAAATAACCATCCCAGTTGAATAGGGTATCAATTTCAAACGCTTTGCCTTGTTCATACTGGTTACGGTAGCTGTGCGCTCCCGCCCAATAGTCGCCAAACCCTTCGCCTAACGCGCCAGTATGGCCGTAAGCCCAGTCCGGAACCATGTGGTAGTGAATAGCATGCCCAAGTTCATGCCAGATGATATCGGCATCCAGCGCATCCGGAGAGACGCCTTCACCAAATAAAATGACATTAGGACCCACATAGTATGAGGAGTTGTTGGTTGAGAGCGCGGCGGCATCAAACAGTACCGGTTCGATGCCTGAGCCATCGGCTTTATTGAACAGGTCATAACCGAGCGAATTCAAATAGCGTAGCGAATTATCCAGATGCGCAAACGCCATGATCTGTTTAAAACCCTTATCTTCCATTTTTACGGCTTGTAACTCGGCGATCGAACTCCAGCTCATGATTACGCTATCAGCAGGTGCAAGGGAAACACCACTCTTAACATAGGTACTGCTATTTGCTTCTTTTTCTAAGATGGCTTGTGCATCGACCATCTTTACCCGCTCGTTAGCAAGATAATAGCGGCCACCCGATTGCAACAATGACACTTCGGTTCGTACATACTGCGCAGGGTTGGGATAATCCTCTATTGTTGCCCAAGGCGTCGCAGGGGCCGCCAACCCATCCATGGTGCGCAAGTCAGGGTCAACAATAGAAACGTCAACGTTAATCATGCCCTCTGTTGTTAATTCAGGCGGTTGAAGAGCGGTTAAACGCTGTGGGGCAACCAATTCAGCGGCCACACTCGGCACGCCGTTAACCAGCACGGTATCATTGAGACTTTTAAACACTCGAGTGACATTGCCCTGCTTATCGGTAGAGATAACCACCGTTTTTTGTGCCTGCACTTCACCATTTTGGGTCAAGTCAAAATTGTAATGGGTACCAAGCAGGCTGGTTTTGCGATAACGCAGTGCTGGCTGGCCCACTTGCGGATAGTACTTTTCGACAAACGCTAGTGCCTGCGCCTCATTCAGCACTTTATCGCTGGTCGCCGGATAATCCCACTGCGCCGCTGAAGCTAAGGGGGCCAATAGACTGGCTATAATTAAGGTCAACGTTGATTTCATCTTAAATTCCTAGAACACATACTTAGCGTGCACGGTGAGATAGCGTCCCGGCTCCGTGGAATAGAGGGTGTCACTTGGCGTCACACCAGCGACATCTTGATAGCGCGTGTATTCTCGATCGAGCAGGTTAACCACGTTGAAACTGGCACTCAGTTGTGCGTTCCATTGGTAGTTGAGGCCGATGTCCCAACTCACCCAACCTGTGGTCGTGGCACATTCAGTTTCTTTGCCTTGCTCTGTAGTGCAAGTCGGCACCCGGCTCATGGCACTCGCCCAGTTCAGGCGGCTGTAAGCGTCCCATCGCTCTCGTTGGTAGTTGAGCTGCACACTCCCTTCTAGTGGGGTTAAGGTGCGCACGTATTGGTTTTCACCATCTTTACCATCCACGTATCCGAGTTTATTTTCGACACTCCAACGATCATCTAGACGATGCATTACCGACATTTCAGCACCGTAGGTTTTGACGCCCGCGATATTTTGGTATTGCTGAATCACCGACCCTGTGGCGTTGTCATAACCGACTTGTTTGACATCAATAAAGTTATCGAAGATGGAATAAAACACGGCCACATAAAGTTGCGTCTGACCATTGTCGTATTTGCTGCCCAACTCGAAACTGTCGCTGGTTTCAGCGCGTAACTTATTGTTGGGCTTGATAATAAATGGCGTTAGCGGGACAAAACTGTGATCGCTTGCGCCATACGCTTTGTCATAACTTGGCGCACGGAAGCCGTGGTTGTAGCTCAGGTAAGTATTCCATTCTGGATGCCATTGATAAGAGATTGAGGCACTGGGTGACCACTCACTGCTCCCCATGGTCACCACTTTGTAGCCATGAATACGATCGGTATTTTTAGGGCTCAATTTTTGCGCATCAAACCGCAAACCCGCAGCCAGCGTCCAATCGCCTAAGAGGAGATTGTCTTGTCCGTAGACGCCAAAACGGTACTCACGCGCAGGAGCAAACGGCTCATCGGCTTGTAAATCGTCACCTGAAGATTCCATCCGTCGAATCGATTTCGGACGCTGGTAATCATGACCATCAACGCTCATACCGTAAGCAAACTGATGCAGCCTCTCACCTTGTTGCCACTCTTTCTGCGCATTGAGCGTGGCTCCTAACGCCTCATCATTGAACCCTTCATCACGCAGTTCACGGCGATAGGAGAGGATGCCAGCGCCAGACCGATCATTCGCCATCAAACGGTTCGTCTGTGTGATGTTTTCTGTACTGCGCCAGTAGAGTTTTCCTTCCAGCGTATCCATCCAACTTAGATTAGCCGTGTAATCGGCACCAACGCTGGCCAGACGCGTTTGGCTGCGTTGATACTCGTAAAAGCTAACCAGATCCCACTTATCATCTTTTTGGATAGAAGAGGTGCCTTCGCGACGCTTGGCATAATCATCAAAATACTCTAAGTGCGTTTTTAAACGCAGCGCATCGTTTAACCAATAATGATGGGTGAAGCCAAGGTTGTAACCATCCACTTCGCGGTTATACAGATCTTGATTAAAGTTACGCGTCTCTTCACCTTGCCAGTAATCGATCGTGAGCAGCGCCTCGCCATCACCGTGACGCATGGCTAACGCGTGGTTACCTTGGTAGCGGTTGCTGATGCCTGAGTAGGTCAATGCGGCATCCACGTAATAATCACGGTGGTACAGATAATCTTCCGGCGCTTTACTTTCGATGATCACAACGCCACCAATCGCACCAGAACCGTATAGGGTTGAACTCGCGCCCTTCACCACTTGGATCTGTTTCACATTGCTCAGGCTAAATGTGTTACGGCCATACTTGTCGTTAATATCTGCAGCGCCATAACCATCCGCACTTTGAATCCCATCACGAACAATCGCTATCCGGTTGCCGGTCATGCCACGAATCGTAATATTTTGTGGGCGTCCCGCTCCGCCAGTCACGCTGACACCCGGTTCTTGATTCAATGCATCGTACAACTCGGTCTTGCCTTGCTTTTCAAGGGTTTCCCCTTCAAGTACTGCCACTGAGCCCGCCACTTCTGACAAAGGCTGCTCAATGCGATTGGCCGTCACCACCACTTCTTCGTAATGGCTAGGCTCAGTTTCGGCATGAGCGAACCCGGCCGCGAGTACGCTAAGTACCGCAGCTGATACTGGAGAAAGCTTCATTACTGCCCCGCTTTTCTGGTTTTATCTAAGGTGAGAAAGAACGCATATTCACGCGCCTGTTTTTCAAGCGCTTGACGCCGATCACTGGCGTGACCCGCCTGAAAATCGGTCGATAAAAGGTAAGGTCCAGCCCCTTGTGAGACGTCACTCAAACGTGCCAAATAGCGAGCCCCTTCCCAATAGGGCACTCGATTGTCCCACCAACCGACATTAACCAACGTCGGAGGGTAAGGAGCAGCACGTAGATTGCTGAGTGGATCATAAGCTTGCATCACTTGACGCTGCTCTGGCTGTTGAGGATTACCCCATTCTTGATACTGCTGCGCCGTCAAGGCTTGACTGGTATCACTCATACTGGCTAACACATCGACAAACGGCACTTGCAGCACAGCTCCCGCAAATACGTTGGGCTGCTGATTGAGCGCCGCTGCAACCAAGGTGCCGCCGGCACTTCCGCCGATCGCATAAATAGCGCGCTCACCTTGCTGAAAATGGGTGAGATATCGAGCGGCCGCGAGGAAATCATCAATGCCGTTTTGTTTATTGAGTCCAGCGCCAGCTTGATGCCAAGCCTCGCCAAGGTATCCACCACCACGAACATGAGCGATCGCGTAAATCATGCCTCGATCAAGCAAGCTGACTATTTGTGGCATGAAATAGGGCTTCATCGTCACGCCATAAGCGCCATAGCCATACAGCACCACACTGCTGTTGGGAGTCAGCTTGTCAGAGCGGTAAGCCAGTGTCACCGGAACTTGGATGGCACCTTGCGTCACCCATACCGTTTGGGTTTGATACTGTTTCGGGTCAAAGTCTGTGTAGTGATCTTGGCTTAACTGTTGCCACTGTAGCTGCGCCACATCCAACTCATGCCAGCTAGCAGGCTCGGTCATTGACATGGCACGTACACGCAGCCGATTGCTGGCAGCATCACCATTGCGAGAGATCCACGCCACCTGACCTAAATCGCGCAGTTCAAAGTGAGTACGCACTTCGCCTTGGTTATCGAGAACCCAAACTTTCGGTGCCAGAGTTTGGTTCTCCACCAACACAATCCCAGCATCAAACAGATAAAAGTTGCTCAGTGAGCCGATTTCTTTATGTGTGGTGGCGCTTTGCCAGTCCTGTTTAGTGTGTAACGGCTGACGATAGAGACGAAATGCCCCCTGATGGTTACTATTGATGTAAAGGGTCTCACCCAGCACATCGGCATAATATTCCAGCCCCGGCTCAGTCGTGCGTAGCCATGGCATCAGCTCACCGGTTTGGGTATCCAGCAGGCGCTGCTGAGTCGAGTTTTCATTATTTTGCTGTACCACGATATAGCGTGGATTGCTGGCAGAATAGAGCGAGAACAGCCACTCTGCCGAACGCCACTCTGCAAGCCTCGTTGATTGACCCGTTTCTAGCTCAAAACGCTGCAGCTGGGTAGACCCGTTGAGATCAGATAAGTAGTAGAGGCTTTTGCCATCGGCCGCCCAAGCAAAGTAAGTGCTCGCTGTTTCTGAAACGAACTGCTCGGTGCGATCGGCTAAACGCACGATCGTCAGCTTAAACTGCTCGTCACCCCGCGTATCTTCTGCCAACGCTACCGATTGGACTGAGCGATCAAGTGACCAAGAAGCCAATTGGTAATAATCAAACAGCTCTGCACGCGCGCTAAGATTCAGCAGAGGCTCAATTTGGCCTTGTGCACCTATCTTGACGATGTGCCGATGACCATTCCATTGAATGTCGTTGTACTGCTGGTTTGCGTAGATAAGCGCAGGCGGAGGCGCTTTATGCTGTGAAGTTTGTTGCCATTCATTGACCAACTCTTGCACCAGTGGCTTTGCAGGTGCAAACCAATGATCGGTTTTTCGGTTATGCTCAGCCAAAAACTGCTTCACCGCAGGTTCCGAACGCGAGTCATCGCGTAACCATTGATAATCCGTCTCTGCATAAGTATAAAAAACCGACAGAGATGTCGTTAACAGCAATACATTGAGCAGTTTCATCGAAAATGTGACAACTATAACAAATAAAAATCGGTCGCCACTCTAACACAAACGCAAACAAGATCAATTATCATTTGTATTACTAGTGGAGTAAATATTCTATTTCTTGAAGTACGCCACGAAACCCCATTTATTGGGCATAAAAAAACCGCCCTTCACAGACGGTTTCTTGATTGAAAATCAGCAGTTGCACGCTAAGTTGTACAGCATGGCTTAGTCGATGTCGTCTTCCAGATCCACTTCTGGCTTAGGCGCGACTTTCTTTTTCGGGATAAAGACCGAGTCACCCACCGCCACATTTTGGTAGAAGCTCTTGTCACGCGGCGCCGCTTTTTTCGATTTGCTTGGCGCTTTCGCTTTGTTGACCCGCTGAGTTGGCGCGGCTTTAGGCTTCGCTTGACGCGGTTTCAACCCTTTAAACTTACCTTCTAAACCAGCTAAAACCTCAAATTGGATCTCTTGCTGTAAAAAAGCTTCCACTCGCTTAAAACTCTCCCAGTCCTTTGGCCCAACAAGAGACATGGCATCCCCTTTATTTCCGGCACGACCAGTACGGCCAACACGGTGAACATACTCTTCGGTATGCTTTGGCATATCAAAGTTGATCACGTGAGTTACAGCAGGAATATCAAGGCCACGTGAAGCGACATCCGTCGTCACAAGAATCTTAAATACCGCACGCTCAAATTGCCCCATGATGGTGTTGCGCTGCGTTTGATTGAGGTTACCACTGAGCGCAACTGCTTTGAGGTTGCTTTGATTGAGCTTCTCAGTCAGGCGATCGGTATCGGCACGCGTTGCTGTAAAGATGATCACTTGACGGTACTCAGCATCGGCCAAGATACGATCGAGCAGCGCTTCCTTGTGATCTAGATGGTCACACAAGTAGAAATGCTGAGTAATGTCTTTGTGCTCTTCGCTACCCACCCCGATCGCGATGCGTTTCGGTTCATTAAGCAGCTCCATCGCCATATCATTCACATCTGCATGATCTAATGTGGCAGAGAACATCAAGGTTTGGCGACGACGGTGCTTTGCCGCGTTATGGATACGGCGCAGCTCTTTGGCAAAGCCTAAATCCAACATACGATCCGCTTCATCCAGCACTAGCGTTTCTAGGCCTTCCAAAAAGAGTGAACGGTGGTCAAGATGATCGGCTAAACGTCCGGGTGTCGCGACAATAAAGCGAGGTCCACGCGCTAACGCTTTCACTTGGTCATTAAAGTTTTCACCACCCGTGATCAAGGTTGCCGTATAACTTAAACCACCCAACATGGAACGCAGCTCACCATAGACCTGCTTTGCCAACTCACGGGTTGGAACCAAAATCAAGCCACGTGGATCTTTAGCTGAAAAGGCTTTGGTTTTTAAAGATTTATGCAGCATAGGCAGCACGAAGGCCAACGTTTTGCCCGAACCTGTCTTAGATGAGGCCAACAAATCACGTCCCGCAATAGTGAGCGGTATCGCCTGTTGTTGGATCTCAGTCGCTTGTTTGAAATTGTAATGCGCTAGATTTTTCAATAAGCGATTATCTAAGCCTAAATCTTTGAATTGCAAAGTACTCTCCATCTTTGGTTGTGCTTAAAACTGTAAAGCAGATCACGAAAAAGGCCATCATAATAGCGCAAATCGACGCACCATAGATAGCTGACCGACAAAATAATCCCAAAATCTATAGGGTAAGTTTGGGTATACCCAAACTACTTGGCGTTGCAAGTAGGCAGCAAGTTGAGTGACAAATTTGTCTGGAAAAAATTTGCACATCCATCGGCTGGCCTTTGCTGAGAGCCAAGGATGGCCTCATAATACCCATGAGCATCGACAAACTCAGTGATTGGGGCGAACGAACCTAGCCAATATCGTTGTGACTTCAAGTAGAAAGGGCATATCGGTTTATCGAATAGAAAACGCATTATTCATAATCTAATAATTAAGATGTCGGACAATTAATTGATTCATTGTCAAATTCTTGGATTTTTTTAGCTTTTGAGGGCTAGTTTTACGAGAAATTGCGACTACAATAATTCCGTCCATATTTTAATTTTCGATAAGTATAGGACGTCAATAACACCGACTTACCAAGTTAAGGAGTTCTCTATGAACAAGATGTTAATCGCAGCAGCAGCGTCTTCCGTACTTCTACTAGCGGGTTGCGCCTCTGGTCCTGATGAAGCTACCACTGCAAAAATGAACGAAATCAGCACTCAGGTCAGCGAACTGAATTCGCAAGTTGCTGCACTGGCATCAAAAGTGGATCAAGCTGCTGAAGCAGCGAAAGCCGCTCAAGAAGAAGCTGCACGCGCTAACGAACGTATCGACAATATTGCTCAGTCTTACACTAAGTAATCTTTGAGTGATATAAATTGAAAGAGCCAGCATTTGCTGGCTCTTTTTTTCTCTCATACCACGAACGGTAACCAAAATAACGAGGTTACTGGGCGATAGTTTCCCACTGCGGTGGAGCAATTTCGACCGGAACCCCATTCTGTGCTAAAACTGCGGCGCGCGCTTTTGCATCAGAGATTTTATGCTCTTGCAGCCACCAACTCAGCTCTTCTGGTACCACCAAGTTTTTCTTCACGCCATTGCTGCGGGTAAGCGGCTCATGCACTTCAATAAACACACTACGATCAGGTTCAAGCGCAACTTTGATCGGTTCGTTGATAATCCGAACTTTTTCTCCACGCTCAACTTGTTGGTAAAGCCACTCAATGTCTTTCGGATCCATACGAATGCAACCAGCACTCACCCTCATGCCTACGCCAAAATCTTTGTTGGTTCCATGAATCAGATATTCTCCAGAACCATAAGCTAAACGCATCGCGTAATCACCGAGCGGGTTTTCTGGGCCTGCGGGCACGACTGGCGGCAAATCAATCCCTTTGGCTTTGTATTCTTTGCGAATCGATGCTGGCGGCGTCCAAGTTGGGTACTTGCGCTTGCTGCTGATTGACGTTTGCATCACAGGCGTATCGCGGCCGATACGCCCAATGCCGACGGGGAAGATATGCACTTTACCTTCATTAGGACGGAAATAGTAAAGGCGTAACTCAGCAAGGTTAATCACAATGCCTTCATAGGCCACTTTCGGCAAAATGATCTTTGCAGGGATAGAGATGACAAAACCTTCTTGGGGTAAAAAAGGGTCTACTCCACGATTGGCAGCCATTAATGCTAGGAAGCCAATATCGTATTTTTTTGCAATGTCGGCTAAAGTCTCGCCTTTCTCAACTTTATGATATTGCGTGTTACCGACTATGCTACTGCCTTCGATAGGTAGATCAAACACGGCGGCATTGATACTCCAACTGACCGCCAATGCACAACCGATTACCCAAACTTTCCACCACATCTTTTTGGTTATCCCTTCGCTGTTTTATACAGACGTAAGGTTACTTCTCTTTCCTGCTTATGATCAACTAGTCGCGCAGGATATAACACGCTATTGACAGCCGGATAAGTCCAAGGTTGGTGAATATAAGCCGAAGAGACTGAACGCAGCTCCGGCACCCAACGGCGGATGAAGTCGCCATTCGGGTCAAATTTCTCCCCCTGACTGACCGGATTAAAAATTCGAAAATAGGGCTGTGCATCACACCCAGTGGATGCACACCACTGCCAACCACCATTGTTGGCCGCATAATCACCATCAATCAGGCGACTCATGAAATAGCGCTCTCCCCAGCGCCAGTCGATGTGTAGATCTTTGGTAAGAAAGCTCGCCACGATCATCCGTAACCGATTGTGCATCCATCCGGTTTGGTTCAGTTGGCGCATTGCCGCATCGACGATCGGATACCCTGTCTTGCCTTCACACCAGAGCTGGAACTTTTCGTTATCATTCCACCACTCCAAACGCGCCCCCCACTCCACAAAGTCACGACTTTTCGAAAGATTAGGCTCAATTGCAACCAAATGCTGGTAAAACTCACGCCAGATGAGTTCGCTCAACCAGACTTGTGCCCCTTCACTGAGTTCGCCCATTGATGACTCGTGATACAAGCGAGCCACGCATTGACGCGCCGATAACACACCAATCGCCAAGTAGGGTGAGAGCGAACTGGTGCCTTCCCTAGCCGGAAAATCACGCGCTTGATGGTAGTCCTGCACTCGTTCACGGCAAAAATCACGCAATTGAGCGCGCACAGTCTCAAAGTCCGCAGCCCATGGCGTGCTGTCTATTCTGGGGTAATCGAATGCTTGTTCTGGATGCCAAACCAATTCGGCCAACGCACTCGGTACGTCCCAAAGCGCTGCGGGACGATCTTTTCCAATCACAGGCGGCTGAAATAGAGTGAGCCATGCGCGCTTGAAAGGGGTGAACACTTTAAAAAATTCGCCCTGTTTCGTGCGCACCGAACCGGGAGGTAATACGCATTTATCATCAAAAGCAGACCATGTTATCCCTTGTTCGCTCAGTAATTGCTGTGCCGATTGATCACGTTGCTGCTCGTCCAATTCGTAATCACGATTGGCGAGAACTTGTGTGGCATTAAGTGTTTTCGCCAACTGGCTAACCGCCACAGCCGCCGCTTGAAAATCCGCGACTTGCTGATAAAAAAGTGGCACGTTAAGCGCAGCAAGCTCTTGTTGCAACTCTGCCAAACGTCGCCAAATCAAATCGGCTTGAATAGGCGCTAGATGGTGCTGATGCCACTGCTCTGGAGTAGCGATATACATCGCCGCAACCGGATCGCCACTGTTTAACGCGGCGGTGAGCGCAGTATTATCAAAGCTGCGCAGATCACGACGAAACCAAACCAGTCTCATACCAACTCCCTAAGATTGTAGCTGTTGTAGCACATTCGATAGTACACACTGCTCGCCAAACTGCTGTTGGAGGCTCGCTAATGCTGGCTGTTGAGACGCAGGTAGTGCTCGATGGGCGTGCAGAGCCAGAATCTGGTATTGCGCTAATCCCGGATTCTCTAGCAAACCACGAATATCGTCGACGGCTTCCAACAGCGTCACTTGGTGACCATTTTCAGCCCACGCCAGAGCCCATAACCAAGCATTCAGCGATCCAGCTTCATCCAAACTAATGCATAAGCATTTGCCTTTCACTGCCGCTTTGTTTTCGGCATCAAGAATAAAAGCTAACTTGCTGAGCATGAGCGTGCGAAACAGGCCAATCTGTAGTGAACGCAAAGGCCCTTTCACTCGCTCAAGGGCTTCTGTGACGGGTTGTACAAACTGTGCTTGCATCACGCTGAGCGGATACTCTTTAAGCACGGTCGCAATAATCTGCTCCGCTTTGGAACGTTGTAGCGCTGCCAGCGCCGTAAGAAGTGTTTCGCACTCTTCGAGCTGACCCACGGGTTGCGGGATAGACTCACTCTCAGACACCCCACTTTGTAGTAACGCGCCCACTTTCCCAATCGCGACCCCTTTCGCCAACCAACTCTGGATCTGACGGATCATCTCAATATCCTGTTCAGTAAACAGGCGATGCCCTTTTTCGGTACGATCGGGTTGCACCAGATTATACCGACGTTGCCACGCACGTAAGGTGACCGGTTTAACCCCAGTGATTTCCGCGACTTCTCTTATCGCGTAACGTTTTTCATCACAAACCATAACGTAGTTTCAACTCCTGAGGATAAGGGTTTAGGTAGCGCTGCTGAGCGAGATAAGCATCAGGAAACAGAGCGAGATAATGTTTGAGTAGCGTGATGGGCGCTAACAGTGGCAGCTCACCCACCCGATAGCTCTCGATCACTTGAGCCAGTTCGGCTTTTTGTAATTTGTTCAGCGAGCGCTTGAAATAACCTTGCAAATGCATCAGCACATTCGTGTTATTTTTGCGGCTAGCACGGTGAGCCAGAGCTTGCATCAAACCTAAGCGGTACTCTTGGATAAAAGAATCCAGTGGATACTGTTTCACATTCGCCACTAAGCGCCCTAACGCGCGATACGCCTGTGGGTTATGTGCCATCAGGGTTAATTTGTAGCGAGAGTGAAATTCGACGATTTTTTTCGCGCTCGGCGCATCGCCCATGCTGGTGTAAAAATCATGCAAACAGAAAACTCGGGTGATGTAATTTTCCCGCAAGACCGGATCATTCAATCGACCATCTTCTTCAATCGGTAGCCACGGCATTTTTTCCATCAAAATTCGGGTATAGACGCCAACACCCTCTTTTTCGGTGCAATTGTGCTTGTAGACTTTGACACGCTCCATACCACAACTGGGTGATTTTGCGCAGACGATGTAGCCACACAACTCAGCATGTTGTAACTCAGCAACTTTCTGCTGTGAGTAACTCTCTAACGCTGCGGTGTGATCACGCGAGCTATCTTTGGTTTCCACCAACGCAATCCGTTCATTTTCCGAGATAAGTCGTAATGTGGGACGCGGAACAGGTAGCCCCATTCCCATTTCTGGACAAACAGAAACAAACTCCGCGTAACGATCGAGCTCATTGGTCACGAAGTGGCTAATTTTATGCCCGCCATCGAAGCGTACTTTTGCTCCAAGTAGACAAGCACTGATCCCAATTTTGAGTGGCGTGGTCTGCATACGAGTCTCCAACACTTATCTATACAATGGAAATTTCTGTACAAGATCTATAGCACGTGATTTTGTACTGTACAAATATTTTTTTTGTACAGAATTTTCCAACCCCACCAACCAAACGATTAGCTCAACGTTTGCTTTATCAGTTTCAACAGATTTCGTTATCAATAGCCTATTTCGATTTTAAAAGAGAGTATTTTGTGACACTTCTCTCAAGTAGCCTTGTGGATACTGGCTAGTATTGGCACAACAGATAAGCCTTGAGCCAACAGGATCCGTAATTAGTATCTTTGTCTGTTGGCGAAATTGAATTGGAGAGTAACCATGGCAACCCCACACATTAACGCTCAACCTGGTGATTTTGCTGAAACCGTATTGATGCCGGGCGATCCACTACGTGCGAAATACATTGCAGAAACCTTCTTGGAAGACGTCAAGCAAGTGTGCGATGTACGTAGTATGTTTGGCTTTACAGGCACATACAAAGGCAAAAAAGTCTCTGTGATGGGTCATGGCATGGGCATCCCTTCTTGCAGCATTTATGTACATGAATTGATTGCAGAATATGGTGTGAAGAACATCATTCGTATCGGCAGCTGTGGTGCAGTACGTGATGACGTCAAACTGATGGACGTGGTGATCGGTATGGGTGCATCAACTGACTCAAAAGTGAACCGCATCCGCTTCAGCGGCCATGATTTTGCGGCCATCGCCGACTACGATTTGCTGGAAACGGCGGTTAACCAAGCTCGTGCTCAGCAAGTGCCAGTAAAAGTGGGTAACGTATTTTCTGCCGATCTGTTCTACACCCCTGAGCCTGAGATTTTCGAAAAGATGAAAAAACTCGGCATTTTAGGTGTGGATATGGAAGCGGCCGGTATCTACGGTGTAGCGGCTGATCTCGGCGCACGCGCTCTGACGATTCTGACGGTATCGGATCACATTCTACGTGGCGAAAAACTCAGCTCAGAAGATCGTCAAAAGTCATTTAATGACATGATGAAAGTTGCGCTTGAAACTGCCATCAACATCTAATCTATCTTGTTATTACCGTCAGGCCACTCAGCCTGACGGCCTCGAGTACCCCGAGGGGGAGATCGTGCCTAACGACCAACTACCACCGGACGCAGAAGGTTTACAACTCAACTTTTGTAAAACATTGGCGTGTGACAACTTTGGATTGAGTGAAGCAAAACATTACGTTTTGCAACGCGTAAACCCGAAACGGCCAGCGATGGTTTGTCGTGAATGTGGAGCTTTCCCCCCCTTACTTAATAACCGCGATGTGGTGAACGAACTGCACCGCTTACGTCAATTGCACAGTGATGGCCTACCGGCTTGCCATAATCCGGCATGCCCGAACACGGGATTATCCGTCCATACTCACAAACAGCTTTATCACGCCTTTGGTTACAGTGGCGATCGCCAGCGTTATCGTTGCAAAGCCTGCCACTCGACGTTTGTGGATAAATGGTCAGGTGCCAATCATAAGCTCAACTTCCAAGAGTCTCTGCTCGGGTTACTGTTTACAGGTTATTCCGTGCGCGAAATTTGCCGCAAGCTGTCAATCAATCCGAAAACCTTTTACGACCATCTCGACCATATCGCCAGCCGTTGTCGTCGCAAATTGGCAATGATTGATGCACGCTGGGTAAACCATGCCAAAGCGTATCAATTTGCCTCGCATTACCAACCCTTGCAGGCACACAGCCATAATGGCGTTTACTGGATTGCTACCGGTGATGCGCAAACGGGTTACATTCTGTGCCAACATCTTAACTACTCTGCCGATGAACAGCCGACGGGTAGCCTAGACCACGATCCTTACCAAACGCCAGCACGTTTTGTGCCGCAAGGTTATGCCGCAGAAGCGCAGGCCACACCCCATAAAGCGTTAACCTTGTTACGGGAACGGATTGATAACCGCTACCAACTGATTTTGGCGCGTGCCAACGTCGAAGATCCGATGGGCAACTTGGCACAGTTTCACTACCCCTCAAAAGGCGCAGTGATCCGGCCGCCTTACACCTCCTACGCCCATTATCTGCATGTGCTGGATATGTGCGACCCAGGCAAACGAGTTTCAATCTTCATGCCGCAAGATCCTCTATTACGTTCTGCGGCGTTAAGCGTCAGTTTGTCCCGTATCCGATGTCAAAATGTTGACCTTATGTACGTAGAAGAAGATCCGGATTGGCAGGCACAAAGCCCATTGGAGAAAACCGATATTGTGCACATGGGGTGGTGGCGTGATCGTTGGGCTATCGCTCATTCAGGCAACAAAGCCAAAGGGATTTGTTATTTAGCAGGCAGCAACCCTGACCCACAACACTGGTTACAGCACGCCTCCATAAGACAAATCGAATACTATCAGAATCGATTCCAGCTCTTGTTCGAGTCCTTCATCAATGAGCCACGTCGTAAACTGCGGCCGGGCGGGATCCAGCCTCTGCTGGACATATTCCGTGCATGGCACAATTTATGCTACCAAGATAAACATGGATTTACTGCGGCACAAAACCTAGGTTTATCGCAGCATCCTCTAACATTAAAGGAACTTTTGTCCTAAATTGCTTAGAGGAAGAGTGTGAGATAACACTAATTATTATCGAATGACTTGATAAAAGTGTCCGTTTTTTCACATGAAATCGTGTTTAATGGCGTCTTCTCCCTATAATGGGTAAGTCATGACGAGCATGAAATCGCCTAAGGACGACTGTATTTTGGACAAAAGCCAATATCTTCTTGAACTAGAAATAGAGCAGCTCAGATCACGCATCGAATCTGAGCCTGAGAAGGTATTCGTCCAAGCGGAACAGTGCTTAATCCGAGCTCGGCAAATTCACTTTACCTCAGCGATTATCGAATCTTTGATCATTATGTCTCGCTGCCTCTGGTGCAAAATGGACTATCGCACAGGGTTTAAGTACATCAAAGAGGCTTACCAAAATCAGCTCAATCTTGAAACAGACCATTTCCTGCCTGAGATTCTGCATATCCATGCCTTACATCATTGGGGACAAGCCAAATACTACACCGCCCAACAATTTTGGATTAATGCCTTAGAGCAATCCGCACTCGTGGATGAACCAGAGATTGAGATTGAGTGCCTGATTGGCCTTGGTAACATCTGGCGGATCACGGGCGAATACAAACTCGCATGTTCCACCCACGAACTGGCCGTCAAAGTTGCCAATAACACCCGCATTGATTGGCTGGAAGGCAAAGCGCGAATTTTGTGGGCATGGGATCTGTACCATCTCAATCAGTACGTGGATATGCTGACCGTGCTCGATGGCGCTGAAGAGGTGCTGCAAAACAACAGCAATGTGACATGGCAAGCCGAAGTGTGGGACTTCCGTGGATTGGCTCTGCTTGGCTTAGAGCGGCTTGAAGATGCAGAAGAAGCCACTCGCAAAGCCCATGAACTGGCGGTTGAAAATAATCTCACTTGGATGAAAGCGCACTCGTTTATCAGCCGCGCTCGTCTAGAACTGCTGCGTAAAAATTTCTCGGTGGCTGCCGAGCTGCTCAGCAGTGCGGAAAAAGCGGCCAGTTCATTCGATAACGGCGAGCTTCTTTCGCAGATCTGTTATCAACAATCCCGCGTTGCAGAAGAAAATGGCGACCCTCAGGCGGCCTTAACCGCGTTTAAAAAATACCGTCGCTACACGGTGATGATGCTGCGAGAACAAACTCTGCGCGTGGGCATGGACAAAGCCCGCTCATCGAAACGCCAACTTGAACAGCGAGCGCGCAAACTGATCAACCGAATTCGTGGTCAACACGAGTTTGACCCGGAAAAACATCTCTCCAACGTGGTATCGGAAACCTATTGGTGGGAACAATTGGTACTGTTCAAAACCGAGCTGAAAAAATCCAATCATGCCGTTGTCGTCATCCAGCATCCCAACGCCAAATACATTGATGTGTGCACCGAGGTGATTCACTCACTCTGCGCTCCGCAAGATTTACTGTCACGGATCAGCAGCGACCGCTTGGGGCTATTGCTGGCCGAAAAAGGTGATGCTGCACTCGAAATATTCCAAGTGATGGCCAAAATGATTGAAATTTATCCTTGGCACCGTAAGGGATTAGATGGACCACTCCCCAAAATCATGCTGCAAGATATTCTGTCCTTCCCGTTTACGCTGGAACAGTTGATTGGTAGCCAAGCACAGGAAAAGTCGTATGGAAACCCTGCTCAATAAGATCAAAGAAGCGGGACTGGATGCGGCCGCTGTCGCTGGTGAAGAGGCTATTATTTTCTGGAACCATGTCAGACAGCACGTGGCAACCACCGCCCAAGAGCGTGCACAAAGCTACATCATCAGCGCCGAATACCGCCGCGAAATGAAACAGTGGCAAACCAGTATTGAAGAGCTGCGCGCTGCCCTTTCCCTATTAGAGTTACCCGCGGATCTGGAATTAATGCTCTCGGTCAAACACAGTTTGAGTGAGCGTTTACTCGACCATGGTGAATATGTCGCGGCACTGTCTGAATACGTTGCGATATCCAACATCGCCGTTGAGCATGGCATGATTGATGACTACGTACTTGCTGTGCTCGGAATGGGCAATTTATGTGATGCTTATGGCGATCACAGCCGTGCGTTACGCTACTACCAAAAAATTGACAGCATAGATCATGCGATTTCTAGCCGCTCACTGCGCCTGCGTTACAAGCTGTATATGCTGGCTTGCTACATCAGCCTTGGTCGTTATGCAGCGGCCAATGATCTGATAAAAGAGTGTGAAGAGTTGAGCATTCTGGTCAGCGATAAACTGCTGACTGGGCAGATCATGCTCTATCAAGCCAAGCTTTATCTGCAACAAGGCAAAGTGCAAAAGGCGATGATGACACTCGCCAATGCACAGTATTCGTCATCGCTGACGCCATCGGATTGGCTATCAAGCATGCTACGCATCGAGTTAGCGCATTGCCTCTCTAAAGCAGGTAAGGCACATTTTGCGACCATGCTGCTGAGTAGCACTGAAAAGCGCTTACAAAACATTCATTCCCCTTTCCTTGAAAAACGCCTCTATGAAGCGTTCAGCGAAGTGTGTGAACTCGAAGGAATGTACAAAACCGCACTGGTTTACGAAAAAAAAGCATTTCGCATCGAAAGCGATTTGATGAAGCGGATCCCCATCAGTGAATTAGGCCCAATTCAGCTGCGCCGCCTATCGCGCTTTGAGCTGCAACTTAAACTGATTTTGTCGGAATTAGAAAATCGTGAGCTTAAAGAAACCACCGAAAGCCAGAAGAATACGGTGTTGCAACTACAGCAAGATGTGTTCACCGATCCACTGACAAAACTGCATAACCGCCGTTGGTTGGACGTGAAGCTGAAAGATCTGCTGCTGCACGAAACCCCGTTTGCTTTCTTAGTGGTGGATATTGACCACTTTAAATCGATCAATGATGAATTGAGTCATTTGGTAGGGGATAAAGCGATTGTCAATGTATCCAGTGAACTGGCGAGTTACTTTAAATTCCGTGGTGCCTCCTGCGTACGTTTCGGTGGCGAGGAATTTCTGGTGATTTTGGAAAACGTCACCAGTGATATGGCACAAATGCATGCCGAAACCTACCGCCAACGTATTTTTGATTTCCCATGGCAAGACGTACTTGGCGAACGGGGACTGACGGTCAGTATCGGTATCACCTTGCATCGCGAGGGGGAAAATACCCAACGTACGTTCTACCGCGCTGACAAAGCTTTGTATCGCGCCAAAGCCAATGGCCGTAACCAAGTGTGTGTTGAGTAGGCTGAGCAGCATTTGTGCGATGTGATCGCGTCTGAATATTATATGACGGGTGATCGAACTTCTATTATGGATTGGTGTCTAGTGGTTTCTGGCCACTTGGCCATTGTGCTTAACTTCCTCTAAAGGACTATTTCATGTTTCTTGATTATTTTGCACTCGGGTTGCTGATCTTCGTCGCCTTAGTGATTTTCTACGGAATTATTGTTATCCACGACATCCCTTACGAAATTGCCAAAGAACGCGAACACCCACACCAAGATGCCATTCATTATGCAGGCTGGGTAAGTTTATTCACTTTGCACGCCCTTTGGCCATTTTTGTGGATTTGGGCAACATTATGGCGCAAAGAACGTGGCTGGGGATTTCAGAAATTGGAAGCCGAGCAACATGACATTCACCATCGAGTCGACGTTTTGATTGATGAAGTAAAACAATTGCGTACCGAGCTAGAGACGTTAAAAACTTCTTCTCTCTCAGTACCTAAATCTACCCCTGCGGCATCAACATCAGAGGAGAAGCAATAATGGATTTACTGCTGATCCTGACTTACACCGCCCTGTGTGTTGCAGTTTTTAAGGTTTTCAAAATTCCACTCAATAAGTGGACAGTGCCCACCGCAGTGCTCGGCGGCGTGATACTGATTGGAACCCTGATCTTGCTGATGAACTACAACCACCCTTTTACTCAGTTGGGAAGCCAAGTCTATTCGACCACTCCGATTGTGTCTGGAGTACGAGGACGGGTGGTGGAAGTTCCTGTGAAACCAAACCAGCCACTGAAACAAGGTGATGTTCTGTTCCGTATTGATCCTATCCCCTTCGAGGCTGACGTTGCTCGCTTAAAAGCCAAAGTCAAAGAAGCGAGTCAAGGGGCCTTGGGGTTAGAGTCCACTTTAAAAGAGGCGCAAGCGGCTGTACTCAAAGCCATCGCAGAGCGAGACAAAGCGCAACGTGAATATGATCGTTATCAACGTGGTTATCAACGTGGCGCATTTACTGAACAGCAAATGGATACCACTCGCCAAGCTTACAAAGCCGCGCAAGCCGCCTTGGAGGTTGCACAGTCAAAACAAGAGCAAGCCCAAATCGCTTTAGATTCGGAAGTCGGTGGTGAAAATACTACAGTCGCTCAGCTCTTAGCGGAACTGCGTAAAGCGGAATTCGATTTGGAGCAAACCATCGTGCGTGCCCCAACGGATGGCTATGTTACCCAGTTGGCTTTGCGTCCGGGCATGATGTCTGTCCCTTTGCCTCTGGCTCCTGTCATGACTTTTGTGCATACGGAAGAGAAAATCTACACTGCGGCTTTCCGCCAAAACTCTCTACAACGTCTACAACCGGGATTTGCCGCTGAATTTATGTTCCGCGCACTGCCAGGTAAGGTATTTAAAGGAGAGGTGATTGAAGTGCTACCCGCGATCGGAGAAAGCCAAATCCAAGCCCGTGGTGCTTTACTTGGGACAGACGCGCTCAGAACCTCTGGACGCGTTTTTGTAACGCTGCGCATTACTGATGATTTATCGCAGTACCATCTGCCTATGGGTTCTGCGGTTGAAGTCGCGGTGTACTCTGACAGCTTTGAACATGTTTCTATCATGCGAAAAGTACTTATCCGCATGAAAAGTTGGCAGAACTACCTCTACCTCGATCACTGATCGCCTGTATACCCAAACGACTTGGAGTTGCAGGTAGGCGGTAAGTGAGTTAATCCCCATGAGCATAGATACACACTGTGATTGGGGAGAACGAACGTAGCCAACACCGCTGCAGCTTCAAGTAGGAAGGGGATAGAGTCATCGCCAAAGCCGCTCAATCGAGCGGCTTTTTTGTTGGCTTACTGTTTATTTTGAGGAGATCTCGAGCAGCAGGGCTTCTACGGCGGCAGCCAACTGGCGGTCCTCGCCGGCGACAACCGATTCCGGATCGTTATAAACCAAAATATCTGGGATGATTTCTTGGTTTTCAAACCAACGACCTTGCTCATCCTTGATACCGAGTTGCGGCACTCCGTAAATCAATCCGGGCTCTTGTTGCTGCTCCCAAATCACTGCCGTGCCAGTACCGGGAACCCTTTCGCCCACTAGCTTTCCTAGCCCCTCTTTTTGATAGAAATACGGTACGATCGAACCGTCTGAATAACTGTCTGCGTTGGCGAGCATAATGCTCGGTTTCGCCCAGCGACGCTCAGGGAAAGAGGAGACTACATAACCATCACGTGTCTGCATGACTGAATGTCGCGTTCCAGACAATATCTCCATCACTTGATCATGCAGCCAACCTCCAGCATTAAAACGCACGTCGACCACTAAGCCGAGTTTGTCTTTTTCAAGGCCAAACATGTCATTTTGCATCTGCTCAAAACTGGCAGCATCCATCGCGGCAAGATGCACATAGCCAAGGCGTCCATCGGAGAGCGTCTCCACTAAGGCTCGGCGCTGTTCAACCCAGTGCTCATAAAGCAGCTCACTTTCCTCTTCAAGAGTGATCGGTACTAACGTAAAGTTCTGCGCTTTCTCCTCCCCCGGTACCAGCACACTTAAACGAGTTAATTTACCTTGGGTAAAATTCAGGAACGGATAAATATCCTGTTGATCGCTAATTTCTTTCCCGTTTACGGAGTAAATAATCGCTCCTGCCTTGATCGGAGATTGATAAGTATCTGCAGGGCCTCCGGGTAGCAGTGATTTCACACGCACGCCCTTACCTCGGTAACGATCATCATAGTAAAGCCCTAAGGATGCGGGCTCCTCCCAACTGGAGTTACCAGCCATAAAGAAGGCTCCTGTATGGGAGACATTCAACTCCCCGACCATTTCACTCAGTAACTCGGCAAAATCGCTGTAGGTACGAATGCTCGGCAGATGTTTACGATACAAATCACCGTACTGTTGCCAATCTACACCATGCATTTGCGGGTCATAAAATTTGGTTTGAGTAAGTCGCCAGACATGATCAAACAAGTAGGCGATTTCTGCACGAAAATCGAAATTGGCCTTGGCTTCATACCGAACAAACTTGCTCTCACCCGTCAGGACATTCAGATTCTCGATACCGTGCTCACCCATGATCAGAAGGCTCGCATCATCAGAAGCCATCGCAAGTAAAGCCGCATCTTCACTCAAGCGGTTAAACAGCGCCGTCATCTCCCCACTGCGCAGATTGATTTCTGAAATTTGTACTGAGTCTCCCAACTGATAAGCGATGATCAGTGCTTGGTTATCGTGCGTTAAGTGCTTGAAAATAATATTGAGTGAGGTAGGAGTCATACGCATAGTGCGCTGCTTAAGCCCTTTATTTTCCACCACCGTTAACTCTGCTGGTGGGTTTTGGCCAGGCCCAAGGTTTTTCTCCGCAGCGATTTCCTCTTCAAGCCACAACTGCTCTTGGGTTTTATTGAAATTGAATTTGGCTTCGCGATTGAGCGCAACACCGTACACATCATACTGCACCACCATATCATCAATATCGCGCAAACCTTTCGCATCGGTTAGCCAGTAAACCCACTGTCCATCGGCACTAAATTGTGGGGCAAACTCAGAAAAACCACTTTGGCTCAAATTGATAGGCGCTTCACTTCCATCAAATTTAAGTAGCTGAATGTCGCCATTCGACATCGCCCGATCGCGAGTGACGATATACTCACTATCTGGCGACCACTGGTAACTCAGATCTTTGTCGAAATACGAGTAGAGGGCATGAGCATCCAGCAAGGTATAGGTTTTATCTTGTTCGATGTCATACACCTTGAGCGTATTACGATTCTCGCGATAAACAATCCGTTTAAGATTAGGAGAATAGAGTGGCTGAATGACATCTTGCTCCGTCGTCAGCACCGGCTCTTCGATAATATCCAATGAGGAGGAGAAGCTTTTCCCACCATCATTCACATAACTTTGATAAAGATTCCAACTGCCCTCACGCTCAGAAGCGTAGATCAAACGATACCCATCACTGGAAAAGGAAACATCGCGCTCCGCTTCTGGGGTATCAGTGATTCGTTGCGTTAAACCGGAAAGCAAAGAGACCACATACACATCGCCACGTGCCACAATCGCCACTTCAGCGGCATTCGGCGCGACCACCATTTCCGTGGCTTCAAGGTTAAAATTCACATTATGACGGCCATCAGGCATCGCGCTGCGACGAATGGAGACCGGCACTTTTTCTGCTTGCTTAGCTCCGGCTTTCAGTCGCCAAATTTCGCCATCAAAACCGTAGGCCAAATCGCCTTGTAAGCTGGCACTTAAGAAACGAACGGGCAGCTTTTGGTGGTCGGTGATTTGTACGGGTTCTGAACCATCAAATCGCTGCTGCCAGATGTTGAAACTGCCCGCTTGTTCAGACAGATAGTACATAGAGGAGCCATCTGCACTCCAAACAGGGTTGCGGTCTTCGCCACGAAAAGTGGTGATTTGGGTATGTTTGCCCGTGCGCGGGGACCATTGCCAAATGTCACGTGTAGCATCGGATACCGCACCTTTACGCCACGGCTGTTCATCAGAGGGTTGATTGGTATACAGGATGTCACTATGGGAAGGCGATATGGCTAAGTCACTGATGGCAATAGGTAAAACGCGTTGCTCACGTCCTCCCGCTGCAGGCACCGAGTAAAGCTGAGCCATAAAGCTGCCCTGTTTAACGTTCGCATTGGCTTTATCATCGCCCAGTCGGCGAGAAGAGAAATAGAGCTGCTGACCATCAGCCGAAAACGCATACGGAATATCTTTCGCTCCGTGGTAGGTCAAGCGCCGACTCTCACCACCTTGGATCGAGAGAATAAAAACATCACCAAGACCATATCGATCAGCCGTAAAAGCGATCGATTGGCTGTCAGGTGACCAAATCGGCGTTTCGCTGTACACACCGCTTTCGGTGAGCGCCACGGCATCACCGCCTTGAGCCGGCACCAGCCAAATTTGACCTGCATAAGTAAACGCTATCTTTTGACCATCGGGGGACAACGCTATATCCCTCAACCAAGTCGGCCGAGCCTGCGTGGAATCTTCAGTCTGGTAGGAGCTTGCAAAACCAAGATTCGGTATCGCACACAACGTTAGCGAGAGCACTGAGCTCAGAGCAAAATGCGGCAAATGCATCGCCTTTCCTTATCAATATGTTGAATTTCAACAATAAGCTACCTCAATATGACTAGGACGTCTAAATCATTTAAAGCCAGCGATGCTCT